>NZ_JBDPMC010000040.1:0-59289 GCF_039871625.1 Micromonospora sp. B11E3
GTGGCAGCACGTGGAGCCGACCAGAAGACCCGCCAACACGGGCAGGCGGCTGTGAAACGTGAACCCGGCACGGCAGCCGCCGGTCAGACCGGGACCGTCCCACCGCAAGGCGGGACTACCAACCGTGAGCTCGCCAGAGCGCACTGAAAGGTAACGGAATGGAGGTCGGCCCCCCACCGCCGCCCGGTCGTCCCGTCCCGCCGCCCCCGCCGCCGCACCGCCCCGGTCCCTGGCCGGCGGTGGCGGCGACGCTGGTCGGCTGCTGGACGGTCGGGGTCACCGTCCCGACCGAACTGGTCGGCTGGCTGGCCGACCAGACCCGGCTGGCCACCGGGCTGGACCGGACAGTCTGGCTGTGGCCGGCGGTCGCGCTGCTGACCGTCGTGCTGGCCGGCGTCCCGGTGCTGCTGCTCGCCCTGCTGCCCCGCGCCGGGGCGGTCCGGGCCACCGGGCGGGCCTGGCTCGCCGGGCTGCTGGCCTTCGCGGCGCTCACCCTGCTGCGCGCGCTCCCGCCGGTGCACCACGAGGGCTACCTGGCCGCGCTGGCCCTGACCGCCGCGGTGCTCGCCGCCGTGCTCGGCCGGCTGCCGCGGAAGCGCCTCCCGGCGCCGCAGCGGGCCCTGGACGGGCCGACGCCGCCGTCCCCCGCCGGCGGGCCGCCGTTGGCCGCCGCGGACGGACCGCCGCCGTCCCCCGCGGACGGACCGCCGGTCGCCGCCGCCCGCGGCGTGGGCCGGGCGGGCGGGGCGTTCCGGCGGCCCGCCCCGGCGACCCTGCTGGCGGCGGCCGCCGGGCTGGCCACGCTGCTGCCCTGGGCGTGGGTCGGCGCGCTGGGCGGGCTGCTGGAGACCGTGCTCGCGGCGGCAGCGGCGGCGGCCGTCGGCGTCCTCGCGGGGGCGTTGCTCGACGCGCCGTTCTGGTCGTGCTTCGCGGTGGGCCGCCCGCCCCGGCCGGCCCGGCTGGTGCTGGTCGGCGGCCTGGTGGCCGGGGTGGCGCTGCTGCTGGTCGCGGCCGGGGTCGGCCAGTCCGGGACGCAACTGCCCGCGCTGCTGACCCTGCCGCCGCTCGGCTTCGCGCTGGCCGCGCTCCAGGCCCCGGCCGCCCGGGGGAACGGCCCGGCCGGCCCCGCCCCGGCACGCTGGCTGGTCGGGCTCGCGGCGTTCGGGCCGCTGGCCTTCGCCGACCCCGAGGAGATCACCCTCCTCCTGGCGGCGGACCGGGACGTCCCGTTCTGGGTGGCGGTCGCCGCCGTCGCCGGGCTGGCGGTGGCCGCGGTCCTGGCCGTCGCGTACGGCGTGCTGCTGGCCCGCCCGCGCGGCCGGACGCCGAGCCGACGGGTGGCGGCCGGGACGGCCGCGGTCCTGCTCGCCGGGGCGGCGGCGGTGTACGCCGTCCCCGGCCAACCCGGCCTGTACGGGGAGCGGCTGCTGGTGGTGCTGCGCGAGCAGGCCGACCTGAGCGGCGTGCCGGCCGGTGCGCCCGGCCGGGCGGGCCGCGACGCCAGGGCCCGGGAGGTCTACCGACGGCTGGTCGGGACGGCCGAGCGCACCCAGGCCGGCCTGCGCCGCGACCTGTCCCGGCTCGGGCTCGCCCCGAGGCCGTACTACCTGGTCAACGCGGTCGAGGTGGACGGCGGGCCGGGCGTGCGGGCGTGGCTGTCCCGCCGGCCCGAGGTGGCCCGGGTGCTGGTGAGCCAGCGGCTGCGCCCGCTCCCGGCGGCCGCCCCGACCACCCGCGGCGGGCAGCCCGCCCCGACGGGTCCGGCCTGGAACGTCTCGCTCGTCGGCGCCGACCGGGTCTGGTCGCAGCTGGGCGTGACCGGCGCCGGCGTCGTGGTCGGCAGCTCGGACTCCGGGGTGGACGGCCGGCACCCGGCGCTGGCCGACGGCTTCCGGGGCGGAAACGACTCCTGGTACGACCCGTGGTCGCACACCCGTACGCCCACCGACCGGGGCGGGCACGGCACCCACACGACGGGCAGCGCGGTCGGGCGCGGCGGCATCGGGGTGGCGCCGGGGGCGAGCTGGGTCGGCTGCGTCAACCTGGACCGCAACCTCGGCAGCCCGGCCCGCTACCTCGACTGCCTGCAGTTCATGCTGGCCCCGTTCCCCGCCGGCGGCGACCCCTTCACCGACGGACGCCCGGAGCGGGGCCCCCAGGTGCTGACCAACTCGTGGGGCTGCCCGCCGATCGAGGGCTGCGATCCGGGGGCGCTGCGGGCGGCGACGGCGGCGCTGGACGCGGCCGGCGTGTTCGTGGTGGCGGCGGCCGGCAACACCGGGCCGTACTGCGGGTCGATCGAGGACCCGCCGGCGACGTACCCGGAGGTGTTCACGGTCGGCGCCGTGGACCGGCAGCGCCGGGTCACCGAGTTCTCCAGCCGGGGGCCGGTCCCGGGGGCGGCGAAGCCGGACGTGGTCGCCCCGGGCGCGGGGGTGCTCTCCGCGATGCCGGGCGGCGGGTACGCCACCCTGGACGGCACCTCGATGGCGACGCCGCACGTCGCCGGGGTGGTGGCGCTGATGTGGTCGGCGAACCCGGCCCTGGTCGGGGACGTGGAACGCACCCGCCGCATCCTGCGCGAGACGGCCACCCCGGCCGAGCCGACGTACCGCTCCCGCAACCCGTCCGACGCCTGCGCCGGCGACGCCAACATCACCGGGGCGGGCGTCGTCGACGCGTACGCCGCCGTGCGCGCCGCCCGCGCCGGGTGAAAGGGCGGGTGTCCGCCCCGGCGGCGATGGCCTAGGGTCGGCGACCATGGACGCGGAGACGATCGTCGCCGAGCTGGCCGCGGACGCGCTGCCCGACGTGGTGGCCCTGTGCCGGCGCGCGCTGGACCTGCCCGAGGACGCGGCCGAGGCGGCGGCGATCGTCGACACCCTGCACACCCGCGCCTCGGCGGACCGGGCGGTGCTGGCGCTGGGCGCGTACCGGGGGGCGGAGCTGGTCGGGGTGCTGATCGGTTCGCTGGCCGCCCGGGAGCCGGCCGTCGGCCACGTCGACCTGGTCGCGGTGGCCCCGGAGCAGCGCCGCCGGGGCGTCGGCCGGGCGCTGCTCGCCCGGGCCGAGCGGGTCCTGGCGGAGCGGGGCGCGGTGGAGGTGCTGCTGGCCGGCAATCCGCCGTACTACGCCTGGCCGGGAATCGACGTGCGGTACACGCCGGCGATCTGCGCGGCGCTGGCGCTGGGCTACACGCAGGACCGGACGGCCCTGAACATGACGGCCGACCTGTCGTACGACGGGTCGCCGGCGCTGCGGACGACGGAGCCGGCGGTGCGGCGGCTGGCCGACCGGGGCGTCGCGGTGCGGCGCGCGGAGCCGGCGGACCTGCCGGCGCTGGCGGCGTTCGCCCGGTCCACGTTCGGCGGCGCCTGGGACGGGGAGCTGGCCGGCTCGGTGGGCCGGCCGGGCGCGGGGGCGCACCTGGCCGAACGCGACGGGCGCATCATCGGCTTCGCCGCCTACGGCTCGTCCCGGCCGACCTGGTTCGGGCCGATGGGCACCGCGCCCGAGGCGGAGGGCTCGGGGATCGGCGGGGTGCTGCTGCGCCGCTGCCTGCGTGACCAGCGGGACGAGGGGGCTGAATCTGCCCAGATCGGCTGGGTCGGGCCGGTGTCGTTCTATTCGGGCAGCGTGGGGGCTCGGATCGGGCGGGTCTTCTTCCTGTACCGCAAGCCGGTCGGGGCGGCCGTCGACTGACCGTTCGGGGACGGCGGGCACCCGGAGAGCGCAAAAAGGATATAGATCCGAATAGTCCCGTTCGGCCGCGTCGGCCATCGACGGCCCCTACCGTTCCGGTAGAGGAGGCAGTCATGACCACGGACGACGACCAGACCGACGACGTACAGCCCGTCACCTGGGCGCCGGTCGACGAGCTCCCGGGGCAACTACCGTTCGACCGGCTGGACTACGGCGACGCCGAGCAGTTGGCCGAGATGGCGGGAGCGGGCGCGCCGATGGCCGAGGAGCCACTGGCCCTGGTGGACGAGCCGATCCGCATCCAGCAGCCGTACGACCGGGCGCGGAAGCGACGCAACCAGCGTCCCCTGCCGACGTAGGCCCGCCCGGCGGCCCCGCCCGGGGGCGCGACCGCGACGGTACGGAGATGACGAAGGGGGCGGACCGCGTCAGCGGCCCGCCCCCTTCGGCGTTGGTGGAGCTGGACTCAGAAGTCCATGTCCCCGCCGCCCGGGCCAGCCGGGGCGGCCGGGGTCTTCTCCGGCTTGTCCGCGACGACGGCCTCGGTGGTGAGGAACAGCGCGGCGATCGACGAGGCGTTCTGCAGCGCCGAGCGGGTCACCTTGGCCGGGTCGATGATGCCCGCGGCCAGCAGGTCCACGTACTCGCCGTTGGCGGCGTTGAGGCCGTGGCCCGCCTCCAGGTTGCGGACGTGCTCGACGACGACGCCACCCTCCAGGCCGGCGTTGACGGCGATCTGCCGCAGCGGGGCGTCCAGCGCGATCTTGACGATCTGCGCGCCGGTCGCCTCGTCGCCGGTCAGGTCCAGCTTGTCGAAGGCGGTCTTGCCGGCCTGCACCAGCGCGACGCCACCACCCGGGACGATGCCCTCCTCGACGGCGGCCTTCGCGTTGCGCACCGCGTCCTCGATGCGGTGCTTGCGCTCCTTCAGCTCGACCTCGGTGGCCGCGCCGACCTTGATCACCGCAACACCGCCGGCCAGCTTGGCCAGGCGCTCCTGCAGCTTCTCGCGGTCGTAGTCGGAGTCGCTCTTCTCGATCTCGGCCCGGATCTGGTTGACCCGGCCCTGGATCTGCTCGGCGTCGCCGGCACCGTCGACGATGGTCGTCTCGTCCTTGGTCACCACGACCTTGCGGGCGCGGCCCAGCATGTCGAGGCCGACGGCGTCCAGCTTGAGGCCGACCTCCTCGCTGATGACCTGGCCACCGGTGAGGATGGCGATGTCGGCGAGCATGGCCTTGCGGCGGTCACCGAAGCCCGGCGCCTTGACGGCGACCGACTTGAAGGTGCCCCGGACCTTGTTGACGACCAGGGTCGCCAGGGCCTCGCCCTCGATGTCCTCGGCGATGATCAGCAGCGGCTTGCCGCTCTGCATGACCTTCTCGAGGATCGGGAGCAGGTCCTTCACGGACGAGATCTTGCTGTTGACGATCAGGAGGTACGGGTCGTCGAAGACGGCCTCCATACGCTCCGGGTCGGTCATGAAGTACGCGGAGATGTAGCCCTTGTCGAAGCGCATGCCCTCGGTGAGCTCCAGCTCCAGGCCGAAGGTGTTGCTCTCCTCGACGGTGATGACGCCTTCCTTGCCGACCTTGTCCATCGCCTCGGCGATGATCTCGCCGACGCTGGTGTCACCGGCCGAGATGGAGGCGGTGGAGGCGATCTGCTCCTTGGTCTCCACGTCCTTGGCGAGCTTGAGCAGCTCCTCCGAGACGCTGGCCACGGCGGCCTCGATGCCCCGCTTCAGGGCCATCGGGTTGGCGCCGGCGGCCACGTTGCGCAGGCCCTCGCGAACCAGGGCCTGGGCCAGGACGGTCGCCGTCGTCGTGCCGTCACCGGCGACGTCGTCGGTCTTCTTCGCGACCTCCTTGACCAGCTCGGCGCCGATCTTCTCGTACGGGTCCTCGAGCTCGATCTCCTTGGCGATGCTCACACCATCGTTGGTGATGGTGGGAGCGCCCCACTTCTTCTCGAGCACGACGTTGCGGCCCTTGGGGCCGAGGGTCACCTTCACGGCGTCGGCGAGCTGGTTCATGCCCCGCTCGAGGCCGCGGCGAGCCTCCTCGTCGAACGCGATCATCTTGGCCATACGGCGTTGTCCTCCTGGACACTCACGGGCCACCCGAGTGTTGTGTCCCGGATGGGCCGCCTGGTGTACGCACCTTGGGACGTCGCCACCTGGCGACGACGACGTCCTTCGGCCGGGCCGGATAGCCCGCGACGACCGGCCATGTGCCGCCCGGCGGTCACCCACCGGGAGGCCGTGGCCCCACCGCCCCGACCATTGGCACTCGCCGTACGCGAGTGCCAATGACTTGTTTAGCACTCTGCCCTGCCGAGTGCAAGCACGATGGGCCAGTCGGGCCGCTCCGGCGCGGCCCGACCAGCGCAACCGATCCGGGCGCCACGCTCACGGTCAGCCGAGTTCACCCGCCAGCCGGGCGGCCGTCACCGGAGCCTCGCACGCCCGCTGCTCGGCGTACGTCACGACGAGGCCGACAAGGTGGACCAGGCCGTACGGAAGCGTGATCACGGCGGCCACCACCGCGTACGCGACGTTCCACCCGCTGAAGCTGGCCGCGTCGGCGGGATCGCCGAGCAGCGCGCCCGCGACCTGCACCGGGGCCAGGACCAGCGAGAACACGGACGCCGCGAGCCCGACCAGCGCGATCCGCCCCAGCACCGGCCCGAGGCGGGCGTGGAACATCTCACGGGCCCGGCCCAGCGGGGCACCGCGCTCGAAGAGCAGCACCGGGCCGAACAGGCTCAGCGCGGCCATCGCGTACAGGCCCGGCAGGTAGCACAGGACCAACCCGACCACCACCAACAGGCCGTAGACCAGGGTCCAGCCCCACAGCGCCGGGGCGCGGCGCAGGCCGTACCGGAGGGCGGCGCCGACCGGGGCGGGCTCGCCGGCCGCCTGGCGCGCGACCACCCAGGTGCCGGCCGCCCAGCCGACCGCCTCGACGAGCGCGAGCAGACAGCTGAGGCCGAGCAGGGCCGCGAGGAAGACGCCGAAGTCGGCGAAGTACCCGTCGGGCAGCGCGGCGGGCGGCGCGCCCGGCGCCGTGGGTTCCGGCGGCAGCACGGGGTACAGGGGCACCACCGCGAGCAGCAACGCGAGCGTCGGCAGGGCGTGGGTGAGCAGCAGGATGGGCATGAGCTGCCGCCAACCGCGGCGCACGGCACCCGCGCAGCGCGAGAACCAGCCGCTCAGGCCCTGCCCGGGCGGTGTGACGAGCGGGTCTGCGGGGTCGTATCCGGGCGGCGGCCAGGGCGCGGCTCCCGGCGGCTGACCGGGCGGCACCGGGCCGGGGTGTGACGGGTACGCGGGCAGTCCGGCGTACGGGCCCGGACCGGTGGCCGGCTGGGGAGCCGTCCACGCGCCCGAGCCATCCGTCCGTTCGGGCACGGCCGGATCCCAGCTCGTGGTCTGGCCGAACTCGCCCGGGTCCCAGGACCCCGGGGCAGGCCGGTCGGGTACGGGCGGCTGCGACATGAGCCCTCCTCAGCGGCGACGCCGGAACGGCTCATGATCCTGCCTGGTCCCGCCCCGCATCCGCTGCCCCGTTTCAGGTGGACGGACGCGGCGGGCCCCCGGGAACGTGGTCGGGGCCCGCCACGTGCGCGGGCCCCGGAACCGGTCGAGGGTCAGGCGACGACGCGGACCCGCTCGGCCTGCGGGCCCTTCTGCCCCTGGGCGATCTCGAACTCCACCCGCTGCCCGTCGTCCAGCGCCTTGTAGCCGTCCATCTCGATGGCGGAGAAGTGTACGAATACGTCCTGACCGCCGTCGACGGCGATGAAGCCGTAGCCCTTCTCGGCGTTGAACCACTTCACGGTGCCCTGTGCCACGGTGCACTTCCTTAACGTCGCGCGGCCTTTCACAACCCTCGGGACACCGGCCCAACCGGCAGCCCCGGACCACCGTTTCCGGGGTCGACGACGACCACGAAATCAGTGACCGAAATCGCACGGTACACGAGCGGTGACAGCAGCGCACGATCCCAAAACGGCCAATATCGGACCGACCTCAACCCGGACCCGCATAGGCGTCCATCACTGCGGTAGGCATGCGGGATGACAGCAGCGCCAAGCCCGCAGGCCACCGGCCGCACCGCGCCGACCGCCACGGCGGTGACGGCCACCGTACGCCGGGTGACGCCGCAGGACACGGCCCGGATGCGCGCCTTGCGGCTGGAGATGCTCGCCGACGCGCCGCTGGCCTTCCTGGAGACCGTCGCCGACGCCGCGGCCCGACCGCACGCCGAGATCGCGGCCCGGGTGGCGTCGGTCGCCGCCGGCCCGCGCACCGCGCAGTTCGTCGCCGAGCCGCACGACGCCCCCGCCGGCCGCCCCACCGGCGACGCCAACCGGCCCATCGGCGAGGCCAACCGGCTCGGACGGGCCGGCCGGCCCGTCGGCGAGCCCGGCCGGCTCACCGGACGGGCCGGCCGGCTCGTCGGACACGCCGGCGGGACCGTCGCGCCGCACGACCCGGGGCTGACCGTCATCTACGCCGTCTACGTCACGCCGGCCTGGCGCGGCACCGGCCTGCTCGCCGACCTGATCGAGGCGGTGGCCGCCTGGTCCCGCGAGTGCGGGCGGCCGGAGCTGATGCTGGAGGTGGTGGTGGGCAACGACCGGGCCTGCCGGGCGTACCGGCGGCTGGGCTTCGTCGACACCGGGGTACGGGTGCCGCACCCGAAGTTCCCCACGCTGCGCGAGCTGCAGATGCGCCGCCCCGCCTGAGCGCGGGTCACGGCGCTGGCGGCCGAGGTCGCCGGAGCCCGGTCGACGCGTCGAGAGGCCCCCTCCCACCCGGAAGGGGGCCCTTCCGCACACCTCAGACGTGGCGGCGACTCTGGACGACGCGGAACCGGTTCGCGACGTACGCGCCGTCGGTCAGCGCCGCGTTCGCGGCCGGGTTGGCGCCGCTGCCGTGGAAGTCCGAGAACGCCGCCGACTGGTTGACGAAGACGCCGCCGGTCAGGTTGCAGGACAGGTGCACCCCGGCGTCGATCGCCGCCGCCTCGGCCGCGTCCAGCACCGCCTCGTCGGTCGAGTAGACGCCGGCCGTCAGCGCGCCCTTCTCCCCGACGGTCGCCCGCATGATCTCCAGGCTGTGCGCGGTGGAGTCGGTGGCGATGACGAACGAGATCGGCCCGAACCACTCCCGCGAGTAGACCGCCGTGTCGTCGGCGGTCAGCTTGACGATCGTCGGCGTCCGCACCACCGCGCCCGGGAACGCCGGGTGCTCGACCGTACGGGACTCCAGCAGCGTCTCGCCGACCTTGGTGACCTCGTCGAGGCGCTCCAGCACGCCGTCGTTGACGATCGCGCCGGTCAGTTCGACCCCACGGGCCGGGTCGGCGGTGAGCTTGCCGACCGCCGCGGCGATCCCGGCGGCCACCTCGTCGAAGCTCCGGTGCCCCTGGTCGGTCTCGATGCCGCCGGACGGGATCAGGATGTTCTGCGAGGTGGTGCACATCTGGCCGCTGTACAGCGTCAACGTGAAGCCGAGGTTGCGGCACATGCCGGCGAAGTCGTCGGTGGAGTCGATCACCACCGTGTTCAGGCCGGCCTTCTCCGTGTAGACGGCCGCCTGCCGGGCGTTGGCCTCCAGCCAGTCGCCGTACTCGGTGGAGCCGGTGAAGTCGACGATCCGCACGGCCGGGTGCAGCGCGAGCGTCGAGGCCAGCTTCTCGCCGGGGGCCTCGGCGGCGAGCAGCACCAGGTTGGGGTCGAAGCCCGCCTCGGCGAGCACCTCCCGGGCGTACCTCACCGTGATCGCCAGCGGCAGCACCGCGAGCGGGTGCGGCTTGACGACCACCGGATTGCCGGTGACCAGCGAGGCGAACAGGCCCGGGTACGAGTTCCAGGTCGGGAACGTGTTGCAGCCGATCACCAGCGCCACCCCGCGCGGCACCACGTGGAACGTCTTGGTCATCCGCAGCGGGTCGCCCTTGCCGGCGGCCTTCTCCCAGCCGGCCGTCCCCGGGTGCCGGGTCATCTCCGCGTACGCGTAGGCGATCGCCTCCAGCGCCCGGTCCAGCGCGTGCGCGCCGCCGGCCTGGAAGGCCATCACGAACGCCTGGCCGCTGGTGAACTGCACCGCGTTGGCCAGCTCGAAGACGTGCTTGTGCAGCCGCGCCAGGATCTCCAGACAGACCCCGGCCCGGGCCTGCGGGCCGGCGTCGCGCCAGGCCGGCAGGGCGGCCGAGGCGGCGGCCACCAGGTCGGCGGCGGCGGCGTGCGGGTAGCGCACGTTCAGCTCCAGCCCGAACGGGCTCGCCTCGGTGGCGACCCGGTCGCCCGAGCCCGGCTGGTCGAGGGGAAAGTCGCCGTTCAGGTACGCCTCGAAGGCGGCCTTGCCGTCGGCGGCGGCGGTCTCGCCGTACACCCGGGGGCTGGGCGACTCGGGGTAGGCGGACCAGTACCCGCGCTCCGTGATGGCGGTCAACGCACGGGTGAGGGTGTCGGCGTGCCTGTCGTACAGGGGGTGCGGGGTCTCCGTCATGCCCGCCATCATGCAACAGGAACCACCCCGATCAGTAGGGCCGTGTCACAACTCAGATCGTCAGCTGCCAGTCGGTCCAGCCGTCGACCGGGCGGAAGCCGAGGCGCTCGTTGATGCTGATCATGTGGGCGTTCGCCGCCGCGTTGAAGGTGTCGACGGCACGCAGCTCCGGCTCGTGGGCGAGCAGGTGGCGCAGGTTCTCGATCTTGACGAGCAGCCCGAGCCGGTGCCCCCGGTGGTCGGGGTCGACGATGGTGATCTGCTGGAACGCGTGCCACGGGGTGCTCGGGCCGACGTCGAGCAGCGTCCAGGCGACCAGCCGGCCGGACGCCACGTGCACCGCCCCCTGGTGGTAGCGGCGCCGCCCCCGGACGTCCAGCGCCCGCTCGGTCCCCCGCAGCCGCTCGACGTCGATGTTCTCCGGCTCCCACTCCAGGTCGCCCAGCGGCACGTCGGCCATCAGCCGGCCGTCGAGGTAGGCGACGTCCGCCGCGTACTCGGCGGGAGTGTGGCCGTACCAGCGGACGACCCGGTAGCCGGCGGCGCGGGACCGGGCGTCGGCCAGCAGGTCGTCGAGCGCGGCCCGGTCGAGGCGGGTCGGGTCGAGCCGGCGGCGGACCTCGGCCAGCGCGGGCAGCGCGCCCGTCGCGGCGGCGAACGCCCCACCGGCCCCGCCCCGCTCCGGGCCGCCGGGCAGGGCCGACACGGCCGGGGCGAACACCCGCTTGCGCCCCCGCTCGCGCAGCAGGCGCACGCAGTGGCCGAGCAGCGCCCGGCCGACGCCGCGCCTCCGGTGCGCCGGGTGCACGGCCAGGTCGAGGCTGGCGTTCTCGGTGTTGTCGAGCTGCGGCAGGTCGAGGCGGAGGTACCCGGCCGGCACCCCGTCGAGCCGGGCGAGCGCCGCCACGACCTCGGTGCCCGGCATCGGGTGCCGGATCGCGCCCTCGAACCGCCGCCGGCACACCGGCGGGAAGTCCGGCACGTCCGCCGCTTCGGCCGCCGCCCTGATCCGGTACGCCCCGTCGACCGCCGCCTGGTCGGCCGGGTCGATCGGCGCGATGTCGATACCCATGGCCCGAGAGTGGCCCGGAGAAGACGATCGGGCCAGCGAATTTCCTCGCTGGCCCGATCGGAGGTTGGTCGGGAGGGACGGTCGCACAACGCCTCCGGCGCTGGGTCGGATGACTTGAAAAGTCTCCGGCGAAACGCCCTCCCGCACGGAGCATCGTGCGCCCGTCCGGTTCCTGCCGTCAAGTCCTTACCGGCAGGTTTTTCACACCGAACGCGAAAAGCCCGTTACCCAACGGATCCGCCCTATCCCCCGTCCGGGCGATCCGTCCCCACCCGACCGACGGACACCGCTGCCCCGCCCCGCCCGAACCTCCCGCGATCTTGCAGTTACGGCCCGACATATGGCGCGAACACCCCGAAACGAGGGCCACAAGTGCAAGATCGCCGAGGTCGGGTGGGGGCGGGGTGGGTGGGTCAGCCGAGGAGGCCGGCGTCGCGGGCGGCGCGCAGGGACGGCCTGATCCGGTGGGTCGGGCCGACCTGGCCGGCGACCGCGTCGAGGGTCTTCAGGCCCTCGCCGGTATTGAACACCACCGTCTCCGCCGTCGGGTCGAGCCGGCCGGACTCGACCAGCTTGCGCAACACCGCCACGGTCACCCCGCCCGCCGTCTCGGCGAAGACGCCGGCCGTCCGGGCCAGCAGGCGGATGCCCGCGCGGATCTCGTCGTCGTCGGCGTACTCCATCCACCCGCCGGTGCGCCGGACGGCCTCCAGCGCGTACAGGCCGGCGGCCGGGTCGCCGATGTTCAGCGACTTGGCGATGCCGGTGGGCTTGACGGGGGTGATGGTGTCGCTGCCGGCGTGCAGGGCGGTGGCGATCGGGTTGCAGCCGGCGGACTGGGCGCCGAACACCTTCCAGCCGCCGGCAGGCGCCTCGACCAGACCGATCTCGACCAGCTCGCTGAACGCCTTGTCGACCTTCGTGAGCAGTTCCCCGCTGGCCATCGGGATGACCACCTGGGCCGGGATGCGCCAGCCGAGCTGCTCGGCCACCTCGTACCCGAGGGTCTTGGAGCCCTCGGCGTAGTACGGCCGGACGTTGACGTTGACGAACGCCGTGTCCTCGAACTCGTCGGTCTCCACCAGCTCGCCGCAGAGCCGGTTCACGTCGTCGTACGAACCGTCGATGGCGACCAGCTCGCCGCCGTAGACGGCGGTGGTGATCACCTTGCCCTGCTCCAGGTCGCTCGGAATGAACACGACGGACGGGACCCCGGCGCGGGCGGCGTGCGCGGCGACGGAGTTGGCCAGGTTGCCCGTGGACGCGCAGGCGAACCGGGTGAAGCCGAGCGCCCGGGCCGCGGTCAACGCCACCGAGACGACCCGGTCCTTGAACGAGTGGGTGGGGTTGGCGCTGTCGTCCTTGACCCAGAGCGGGGCGGTGATGCCCAGCTCGGCGGCCAGGTGCGGGGCGGCGACCAGCGGGGTCAGCCCCGGATCGAGGGTCACCCGGGCGGCCGGGTCCTGGCCGGCCGGGAGCAGGGCGGCGTACCGCCACAGGTTGCGGGGGCCGGCCTCGATCTGCTCGCGGGTGACGCGGGCCAGGGCGGCCGGGTCGTAGTCGACCTCCAGCGGGCCGAAACATTCGAAACAGGCGTGCTGCGCGGCGAGCGGGTAGCGGGCCTGACAGGCCCGGCAGACCAGGGCGCGGGCGGGGCTGGCGGTGGTGTCGATGCCGGACGCGGCGAGGGTCGACGTCATGTCGAGGAGTCCTCTCATCTTCCCCACACCGCACCCTGCGGCGGGGACGGAATTGGCACCTGCCCGCGCCGCTCGTCGTCGAGCGCGTGGGTGGTTGCCGGGGCGTCTTTGGGCCGTATCCCTCAGCCCCTCTGGATGAGGTATGCAGTTGTGCTGCCGAGTCTACGACGGTCCTCCCGGGCCGCCACCCGTTCTTCCCACCCTGTGAGCTGCGCCGCAGTGTCCGCACAACTTCAGGGAAGTAGTGGCCTCGTCGCCGGCTGAGACCACTACTTCCCGGAAGTTGTCGCCGCCCGGTGGGTCAGCGGGCGGGGGTGAGGGTGGGGGTGGGAGTGGCGGTCGAGGAGCGGCGGCGGCCGAGGACGCTGTCGAGCGCCCAGCCGCCCGGGCCGAGCACCGCGACGAGCACGAACGACCAGCAGAACAGCGCCGCGAGCTCGCCGCCGTTGCGCAGCGGCAGCAGCCCGTCCGGCTGGTGCACCACGAAGTACGCGTACGCCATGGAGCCGGAGGCGAGCAGCGCGGCGGGCCGGGTGAGGAGCCCGACCAGCACGAGCGCGCCGCAGACGGCCTGGATCAGCGCGGCCCACCAGCCCGGCCACTGGCCGACCGGCACCGCCTGCCCGGTGCCCCGCGCCCCGCCGAACAGGCCGAACAGCGACGACATCCCGTGGAGCAGGAACAACAGGCCGATCACCATGCGGAACAGGGACAGCACCGGCGGACCCAACCGATCGACTCTCATCCAACACCTCCAGAGTCAACAATTGACTACGCAAGGATGCTGGATTAATTCAGGAGAGTCGATAGCTTTCTCGTTAAAAAGTTGTTTCCACGGGGTGCCCGTACGGTCAGCTCGTGATGTCCTTGCGGGTGAACCGCCAGTACGCTAGCGACCAGAAGACGGTGGCGTAGCCGACCGCCGAGACGCAGCCGCGCACCACGTCGTCCGTCTGCACCGGCGTCGACAGCAGCCCCAACCAGGCGGTGCTGTAGTGGGTCGGCAGGAAGGCGCGCAGCGCACCGAGCGCGGTGATCTGGTCCAGGATGCTGGAGAGGATCCAGAGCAGCACCGCCCCGCCGACCGCTCCGAGCGCCGCGTCCGTGACCACCGACAGCAGGAACGCCAGCCCGGCCACCGCCAGCAGGACGACCGCCAGGTAGCCGAGCACCGCCAGCAGCCGCAGCAGCCCCTCGCCCGGCTCCAACTGTGCCGCGACCTGGCTGTGCAGCGGCTCCCAGCCGTACCGGAGGGTGCCGGCGGCCAGGGCGGTGCCGGCGAGCAGCACGAGCGCCAGCCCCGCGTACGCGAGCGCCACCAGCAGCTTCACCGTCAGCAGCCGGGCCCGGGGCACCGGCACGGCGAGCAGGTACCGCAGGCTCCCCCAGCTCGCCTCGCTGGCCACCGTGTCCCCGAAGAACAGCGCGACCACCACGACCAGCAGGAACGACGCCGACACCAGCAGCGAGAACAGGGTGAAGTTCAGCCCGCCCGAGGTGGCCAGCTCGGACATGCTGGAGAACTCGCCCCGGCCGCCCCGGTCGTCCTCCCCGGAGTCGAACTGGAACGCGACCAGGATGATCAGCGGCAGCAGCACCATGAACCCGAGCGCGAGCTGGGTACGCCGCCGGGACGCCTGCCGGCGGAACTCCGCCCCGAACGGCAGCGTGGCCGACGGGCGGTAGCCGGCCGCCGCGCCCACCGTGGAAGACGACTGCGCCATCACCGGTCCCCGCTTCCCCGAGAGTTCTCGCCCACCAGGGCGAGGAACGCGTCCTCCAGGCGGCGCCGCGGCACCACCCGGTCCACCCCGATCCCGGCCCGGACCAGCTCGGCCACCACCTCGCTGCGCGCGGTGCCGTTGGTGTCCACCACCAGGTGCCCGTCGGAGTCGGGCAGCACCCGGACCCCGTCGAGCCGGTCCAGCACGGTCCGCGCCGCGTCCGGGTCGGTCACGTCGAACAGCACACTCGGCGACTCGCCCACGATCTCCTCCACCGGGCCGGACGCCACGATCCGCCCCTTGTTGACCACCACGGCGTGGGTGCAGGTCTGCTCCACCTCGGCGAGCAGGTGGCTGGAGACCAGCACCGCCCGGCCGTCGGTGGCGTAGCGCTGGAGCACCCGGCGCATCTCGGCGATCTGCGGCGGGTCCAGCCCGTCCGTCGGCTCGTCCAGCACCAGCAGCTCGGGCAGGCCGAGCATGGCCTGGGCGATGGCCAGCCGCTGCCGCATCCCGTGGCTGTACTTGCGCGTCCTGCGGTGCACCGAGTCGCCCAGCCCGGCGATCTCCAGCGCCTCGTCGAAGTGCGCGTCCTCCCACGGCCTGCCGGTGGCCCGCCAGTACGCCCTCAGGTTGTCCAGCCCGGACAGGTGCGGCAGGAAGCCGGGCCCCTCGACGAGCGCGCCGATCCGGGACAGCACCGGCGAGCCGGGCACCAGCCGCCGGCCGAAGACGTAGATCTCCCCCGCCGTCGGCTGCGTCAGCCCCATCAGCACCCGCAGCGTGGTGGTCTTGCCCGCGCCGTTCGGCCCGAGCAGGCCGACCACCTGGCCGGGGTGCACCTCGAAGTCGACGTTCGACACGGCGACGAAGCCGTCCGCGTACTCCTTGCGGAGCTGCCGGACGGCCAGCGGGGTGTCCGCGTACGCGGGATGCACCGAGCTGTCCTGGCGGCGGTGCCGGCGGCGGACGACCAGGAGGACCACGGCGAGCCCGACCGCGATCGCGGCGAGCAGCCCGGCGAGCACCCAGCGCCAGACGGCGGCCGTGGTGGGGATCGGCTCGCCGGCCACCGTGGGCAGCACGACCGGGCCGTCACCGGCCGCGACCGTGTAGACGGTCGGCTCGACCGGCGTGGCGTACGCCTGGTCGGAGCTGGCCACCACCACCCGCAGCCGGTGCCCGGCCTCGATCCGGCGGACGATCGCCGGCAGGGTGACCGTCACCGGCGCCGCGGCGCCGACCTCCGCCGGCAGGCCGGTCAGCCGGACCGGGGCGACCAGCCCGTTCGGCAGGGTCGCGGCGCCGGACGGGTCGACGTCGTAGAGCTTCACGAAGAGCACCGCCTCGCCGGTGGGCGACGCGGCCCGCAGCGAGACCGTCGGCGCGCCGGCCACGTCGACCGCCTCGGTCAGCGGCGCGGACTCGAACCGGGCGTGCTGGCCGGGGATGTCGCCGGCCACGCCGTCGAGCAGCGAGCCGAGCGCGCCCGCGAACGGCACCGCCGAGATGGCCGCCGGGTTGCCGTTCGGCGGGTTCGCGACCGGCTGGGCCGGGCCGGCCACTGCGACCTGGCGGCGGTCGTCGCCGGTGAGGCCAGGGTAGTCGCGGGTGCGGTAGCCGGTGGCGACCAGGCCGCGGTCGAGGGCGTCGAAACCGGCGATCCGGGAGTACGTGAAGTCCCCGCCCGGCGGGGCCCCCTCGCCCTTGACGTGGTGGTCGAGCCACTGGGCGGTCAGGAACCGCACCCGGTCGGAGTCGTTGGCCGGCCCGTCGCCGCCGTCGTGGCCGCCGGTGAACCAGGCCACCCGGACCGGGGTGCCGCCCGCCGCGATGCCCCGGGCGTTGGCGTCGGCCTCGCTCAGCGGGAAGAGGGTGTCCGCCTCGCCCTGCACGAGCAGGGTGGGCGCCTTGATCCGGTCGAGGACGCCGGCCGGGCTGGACCGGCGCAGCAGGTCCAGCGCCGCCTGGTCGGCCCGGCCGGTGGTGGCGATCCGCAGGTACGCGGCGCAGACGTCGGCGGCGAACCGGCCGCAGGACGGGTCGGCCGCGCCGGTCGGGACGCGCCCCGACCGGGTGCCCGGCCCCGCGCCCGGCCCGGGGCTCGGCGGGCCGGCGGACGCGGGGGCGCCCTCCAGCTGGGCGGCCGAGTTGCCGGAGAGGCCGGCCGGACCCGAGCCGGCGTTGCCGCCGCCGCCGAAGAAGATGCCGGCCCAGCCCTTCTTGAACACGCCCTCCGTGGCCGGCTTCCCGGTGCTCTCCGGCAGGAACGCGCGGGACAGGTCGTTCCAGGTGATCATCGGGACGATCGCGTCGACCCGCCGGTCCTGGGCGGCGAGCAGCAGCGCCAGGCCGCCGCCGTACGAGCCGCCGACCACGCCCACCCGGGGGTCGCCGCCGGTGTCCGTACGCACCTCGGGGCGGGCGGCCAGCCAGTCCAGCAGCCGCTGGGCGTCCCGGACCTCGTGGTCGGGGCTGTCGAGGTGGATCTGGCCGCCGCTGCGGCCGAAGCCGCGCGCCGTCCAGGTGAGCACCGCGTACCCCCGGGCGGCCAGGTCCTCCGCGTCGGAGCGGACCGAGTCCTTGGTGCCGCCGAAGCCGTGCGCGAGCAGCACCGCCGGCACCCGGTGACCGGCCGAGGCGCCGTCCGGCAGGTAGAACGTGGTGTCCAGATCGACCGGCTCGTCGCCGGCGGGCCCGGAGCGCACGGTGACCAGGGCGGACTCGGTGCGGAAGCCGGTCCGCTCCGGCCGGGTCGCCCACAGCGCGGCGGCGGCCACCAACGCCACCACCACCGCCCCGGCGACGATCCGGCGGCGGCGGGTGGCCAGGGTCCGCCGGACCCGCGCGGCCGTCAACGGCGATCTCATGCGGCAACGGTACGGGCCCGTTCCTGAGCGTTGGCTGAGATCCGTTGCCTTTCAGTGCGCCCAGCGTCGGCGATGTGCCTGGCGAGTCGCCGGTTGGCGAGCATGCCGCGGCTACCCTCGGGCGGGTGGCCGAGCCCGAGCTGACCCTGACCGCCAGCCTGCGACCGGCCGCGCTGGACGCCCGGCGCGGCGTGGTGCGGCTGCACCCGGAGGTGCTGACCGCCCTGGCGCTGCGCCCCGGCGACCCGGTCCGGCTGACCGGCCGGCGGGTGACGGCCGGGATCGTCGCGCCGGCCGCGGCGACCGCGAGCACCGCCCTCCTCTACGCCGACGACCTGCTGCTGGGCAACCTGGGCGTCCGCGACGGTGGGCAGGTGACGGTACGTCGCGCGCCGGTGACCGCGGCGCGGCGGGTGACGCTGACCGGGCCGGTGCCGGTGGTCGCCGCGGTCTCCCCGGAGATGCTCCGGCTCGCGCTGCTCGGCAAGGTGGTCACGGCCGGGGACGACGTCTCCCTGCTGCCCCAGGACGTCCTGCCGGACCCCTCGGCACGCACCCTCGTCGAGGGCGCCCGGCGCAGCCTTTCCGGCACCGTCGGGTACGCCTGGACGAGCACCCTGCTCACCGTGGCCGCCGCCGAGCCGGCGGTCGGCGCGCTGGTCACCATGGACACCGTCGTGGGCTGGGAGCACGGGCCGGTCACCCGCAGCGGCGGCCCGCCGGACACGGCCCGGGCGCCGTCGCCCGCGGCCGGGGTCACCGGGCCCCACGGCGCGCCGGCCGGGGCCGGGCTGGACGGACGCGACGCCGCCGCGCCGGAGCCGGAGGGGCCCGACGGCGCGCCGACCGTGGACGAGCTGCCCGGGCTGCGGGCCCAGGCCGAGGAGCTGACCGAGCTGCTCGACCTCGGGTTCCACCACCGCGACGTGCTGGACCGGCTCGGCACCGGCGTGTCGCTCGGGGTGCTGGTCGCCGGGCCGGCCGGGTCGGGCAAGTCCGCCCTGGCCCGGGCGGTCGCGGCCCGGGTGGGTGCCGGCCTCCGCCCGCTGTGGGCGCCCGAGCTGGCCGCGCTCACCGACGACGCGGCGGCGCGGCGGCTGCGGGCCGCGGCCGAGGCCGTACGCGCCGACGGCCCGGCGGTGCTGCTGGTCACCGACGTGGAGGCGGTGGCCCCCGCCGAGCGCCCCGGCCCGCTGGCCACCGTGTTCCGCCAGGTGGTCGCCGAGACCGTCCGGGCCGGGGCGGCGGTGGTCTGCACGACCAGTCGCCCCGAGCAGGTCGACCCGGCGCTGCGCGGGCCGGACCTGCTCTCGCTGCGGATCACCGTCCCGCTGCCCGACCAGGCCCTGCGCCGGGAGCAGTTGGCGGCGCTGACCCGGCAGGTGCCGCTGGCCGGCGACGTCCGGCTCGACGAGGTGGCCGGCCGTACGCCGGGGTTCGTCGCCGCCGACCTGGCCGCGCTCGTCCGGGAGGCCGGGGTGCGGGCGGCGCTGCGGCAGAAGGCGGCCGAGGCGCCGACGGTGGCGATGGCCGACTTCGCGGCCGCCCTGGAGGTGGTCCGGCCGACCAGCATGGCGGCATCCACGCTGGAGTTGGCCGACGTCACCCTCGACGACGTCGGGGACATGGCGGAGGTGAAGGAGACGCTGACCGAGTCGGTGCTCTGGCCGCTGACCTACCCGGACACCTTCGCCCGGCTCGGGGTGCGCCCGCCGCGCGGGGTGCTGCTGTACGGGCCGCCCGGCTGCGGCAAGACGTACCTGGTCACGGCGCTGGCCGGATCCGGGCGGGCGAACGTGCTCTCGGTGAAGGGCGCGGAGCTGCTGTCGAAGTGGGTCGGCGAGAGCGAGCGGGCGGTCCGGGAGCTGTTCCGCCGCGCCCGGGAGGCCGCGCCCACGCTGGTCTTCCTCGACGAGGTCGACGCGCTCGCCCCGGTACGCGGCCAGGCCAGCGACGGCGGCACCACGGACCGGGTGGTGGCCGCCCTGCTCACCGAGCTGGACGGGGTGGAGGCGCTGCGCAACGTCGTGGTGGTCGGCGCGACGAACCGGCCCGACCTGGTGGACCCGGCGCTGCTGCGCCCCGGCCGGCTGGAGCGGCTGGTCTACGTGCCGCCGCCGGACGGGGCGGCCCGGGCGGAGATCCTGCGGGCCGCCGCCCGGAACGTCCCGCTGGCGCCGGACGTCGACCTGGCCGCCCTCGGCGACGGGCTGGACGGCTTCTCGGCGGCGGACTGCGCGGCGCTGGTCCGGGAGGCGGCGCTCGCCGCGATGCGCGAGTCGCTGAGCGCGTCCACGGTCACCGCCGCGCACGTCGCGGCGGCCCGGCGCCGGGTCCGCCCGTCGCTCGGCCCCGCCCAGGTGGCGTGGCTGGCCGCGTACGCGCAGGCCCGCGCGACCTGACCGGCCCCGCCTACAGCAGCGGGCCCAGCGGGCCGAGGTCGAGGTTGAGGTCCTCCGGGGCGAGGCCGAAATGCTCCCGCAGCGCCGTCATCTGCTCCTCCAGCGCCATCAGCGTGACGCCGATCCGCTCCACCTGCTCCTCGGTGAGGTCGCCGACGTCGACCCGGCGCAGCGCCTGGCGCTCCATCAGCTGACGCAGCAGCTCGATCACGGTGAGCACGAGGCTGGCCAGCCCCCGCTCGACGGAGTCCCGGTCCACCGCGAGCCGCCGGTCCAGCGGTCGTACCCGGGGGGCCCGCCAGTCCGGCTCGCCCAGCGCGGCGGCCAGCTCGGCCGCCTCGTCCCGCCGGCCCTGCGGGATCGGCCCGGTCATGCCCCGCCCTGCCCGCCGCCGGCGACGGGGCCCTCCGGGCCGGGTCCGACCGCCTCCCGCAGCTCGGGCGGGGTGAGCGCGCCGACCGAGGCGATCAGCGCCCGCAGCGAGATCCGGACCAGGTCGACCCCGGCGATGGCCAGGGTGATGTCCCCGGTGACCACCACGCCGGCGGCGAGCACCCGGTCGAGCAGGTCGACCAGCGCCACCGGCCGGTACGCCAGCGGATCGTCGGCGCTGCTCGGGGCGAGGGTCGTGGTCACCGCGCCGCCTCCCGGAGGGTCCGCGCCGGCTCCGGCGGGCGTTCCTCCGCGAACGAGTACGCCGGCCAGGGGCCGGTCAGCTCCAGGCGCACCTCCGGGTGGCGGCCGGCGAGGGCGGCGACCAGCGCCGTGAAGCCGCTCAGCGCGGCGGTGTCCACCAGGTACGCCCCGTTGAGCACCATCGCGGTGGGCGCCCCGGAGAGCCGCCGGTCCTGGGGGGCGTGCCGGTGGGCGGCCACGGCGTACCCGGCGAGGGCCTCGTGCACCGTCGCGGCGGCCTCGGCGGCGGCCCGCTGCCCCTCGTCCCGGGCGGTCAGCTCCGCCCGGCGCCGCCGCAGGTACGCCGCCCCGGCCCCGCCGACGGCCGTACCACCCCGGGCGCCACCGGAGGCGGCCCGGGCGGCGGCGTCCGGACCGACGTACCCCTTGACGCCCCACTCGGTGCGGTCGGTGAGCCGGTCGAGGGTCGCGGCCAGCCCGGCCGCGCGCTCGGCGAGCAGCCGGGCGACGCCGTCGGAGTCGTGGTAGACGGTGGCGAGCCGGGTCGGCACCACCGCGCCGGCCCGGGACAGCGCGGCCACCACCTCGTGGTGCGTCCGCGCGGCCCGCTCCAGCCAGGCCAGGTCCTCCAGGTTCCGGCGCAGCGGCTCCTCGCCGTACTCGGCCAGCGGCGCGGCGCTGACCACGGCGACCAGACCCGCGCCCGGTACGGCGCGCACCGGGCCGCCGTCCATCCCGGTGATGCCGGCCAGCACGGCCGGCCCGGCCGACCGCACCACCCCGTGCAGCCAGCACCCGACGGCCGCCCCGGGGGCGGCCGGACGGGCTCCGGTCGGCGGTTCAGCCGTCGCACTCATCCCAGTCCTCCCTCTCCGCGGCCCGCCGCGCGACCCGGGGCCGCCGGCTCGCCTCCACCTCCTCCGGGTCCCGGGGCCCCGCCTCGACCGGCGGCCGGGCCCGCGAGCTGAGCCAGGGGTCGTGCTCCCACCAGTCGATGCCGATCTGGCGCGCGGTGTCGACGGAGGCGACGACCAGGCGCAGCTTCAGGGTCAGCAGCTCGATGTCGAGCAGGCTGACCCGGATGTCGCCGGCGATCACGATGCCCCGGTCCAGGACCCGTTCGAGGATGTCGCCGAGGTTCGCCGGCTCGTGACCGGCCGGCAGCACCTGACCGGAGTTCTGCACGACGGACGGCACGCGCCCACTGGTCATCTCAGCCCACCTCCCCCTTCCCGCGCTGGTAGCGGCGCACCCGCCGGTACCCGAGCAGCTCGCCGTCGACGTCGAGGTCCACCTCGTACAGGCCGAGCAGGTCGGTCGAGGCGGGGACGCGGTGGTCCTCGACCACCTCGACGCCCACCCGCCAGCCGTCCGACGTGGCCTCCAGCGAGGTGGTGCCCTGCACGTCCCGGCCGGTCAGCGCGGCGATCATGCGCAGCCCCTCGCGGGCCGCCTCGACGGCCGACAGCGGTTCGACGTACTCCGCCTCGTCGTCGTACCGGTCGTCGTCCGGCTCCGCCGGGCCGCGCCGGCGTTCCCGGTCCCGCCCCTGGGTCATCCCGCTCACCTCCCTCGCCGGGTCCGCCGCCCGCCGTTCCCGGTGGGCCGCCGCACGACGGGGGCGGCGGTGCCCCGCCGCCCGCCGTCGCCGGCCCCGCGCCGCTCACCGGCGGGTGCCGGGTGGTCCGCGCCGGTGAGCCGGTCGAGGACCTCCGCCTGGGCCCGGTCCCGCTCCGACTCGGTGATCTCGCCGGCCGCCGCGGCCCGGTCCAGCTCCTCCAGCTCGCGGCGGATGTTCGCCGGGTTCCGCTGCCGGGACTCGGCCTCCCGGGCGATCACCTTCACCACCGCGGTCACCCCGCGCACCGGGGCGTACGGAAGGGTCAGCAGCGTCCACAGGATGTCCACGCCTCAGCCCACCAGCTGGTGCGCGTCGACGAAGTCGTACGGGGCGTGCGGGCCGAGCAGGCGCAGCCGGACCAGGTTCCCCCGCTGCCCGGCGTACCGCTCCAGGGCGTCGACGAAGTCGTCCGCCCGGTCGGCGTCCACCAGGAACGCGAGGTGCACCGCGTCCAGCTCGCTGCTCGGGGCCCGGGCGACGCTGTCCACCACCAGCCCCGCCACGGCGTCCAGCACCTGCCGGTTCTCCGCCTCGCGGCGCAGCTCCACCGCCTGGCTGATCATCTCGCCCAGCCGGATGCGCTCGGGCCGGGTGGCCTCCTCCGGCTGCCCGCGTACCTGCCGGGCCAGGTCGGCGGCGGACGGGTCGTCCGCCAGCACGTCGCCGATCAGCTCCCGCTCCTCGTAGCGGCCGTGCACGACGTACTCCACCCGGTTCTCCAGCTCGTCCAGGGCGGCGGCGAACCGCTCGTGGTGGGCCTGGAGCAGGTCGGCCACCGCGTCCGGCCCGGTGACCACCGTGCCGAAACGCACCGGCAGCACCGGGGCCACCGCCGCCGTCCCGTCCAGCAGTTCCTGGTACGCGGTCAGGTCCGCCGGCCGGCCCAGCGGTTCCTCCAGCCCCACCTCGCTGACCAGCGCGGCCAACTCGCCGTGCCGGATCGCCCTGACCTCGCCCGGCGGGTCGCCGACCCCGGGCGCGTCCGGGGTCGGCTCCACGTCGGACGGCACGATGCCGTAGACGAACAGCCCGGTCTCCTGCCCCATCTCAACGCTCCTCGTCCCGGCGCCGGCGCGTCCGCTCGCGCCCGCCGCCCTCACGTCGGCCCTCCTCGTCCGGGCCGTGCCCGCCGACGACGTCGCGGACCGCGTCGCCGATCGCCCCGACGGTCTTGCCGATCCCGGCGGCCGCCTTGGCCCTGCCGGCCGACTCGGTGGCGCCCTGGACGAGGTCCGGCAGCCCCTTCTGGTCCTTCGGGATGATGTCGAGCCGGTCGACCGCCTCGGCGAACCGCAGGTACGTGTCGACGCCGGCGATCACCACCCGCGCGTTGATCTCCAACAACTGGATGCCGACCACGGCCACCGACACCTGCGCGTCGATCACTACGCCCTTGTCGAGCACGGTCTCCACCACGTCGGCCAGGCTGGTGCCGGAGCCCTGACGCTCCAGGGCTCCCCCGGCCTCACCGGTCGTCGCGACGGTCATTCCTCACGCTCCTCTCGCCTGCGCCGGACGACGGGCCGCCGGGGTGGCTCGGGGGACCGGCGGACCGCCGGGCGGGGGCGCTCCGCCTCCTCGCGCGGCTGGGGACGGCGGGCCCGATCCGGTTGCCGCCGGCGCGGCGGCGGGGGCTCCTCCTCCGGTTCCTCCTCGTAGCGGCCCTCGTCGTAGGCGTCGTACTCGTCGTCGTACTCGTCGTACTCCTCCTCCGGAGGGCGGCGCTCGGGCGGACGACGGCGGGCGCGCCCGGCGGGCCGCCGCCGTTCGCGCTCCTCCTCCGGCTCCTCCTCGGGCCGGCCCCGCGCCCCCGCGGGCTGCCGGCCCTCCGGCTCCTCCTGCCGCTGCTCCCGCTCCTCGCGCAGGGCGGTCTCGTGGTCGCGCACCACCCGCGAGTCCGCGATCTCGCCGCGCCAGCCCTCGACCGCGTCCGGGTCGAGGACCGTGCTGGTCATCACGTGCCGCACGAAGTGCTTCAGCTCCAGCCGCACCCGGCGGCCCTGGGCGCGCCACAGGTTGCCGGTGTGCTCGAAGAGGCCCTGCGGGTGGTACTCCAGGACGACGAGGATGCGGGTCAGGTCCGGGGCCAGCGCGTGGAAGCTGACGGTGCCGTCCACCGAGCCCTTCTCGCCCTTGGACCGCCAGTGGATCAGCCGGTCCGGGATCTGCCGGACGATCGTCGACTCCCAGCTCCGGTGCGACCAGAACACCTGGGCCTTCCAGGTCAGCTTCTCGTCGCTCGCGGCGTCGACGGACCCGACCTTCTTCATGAAGCTCGGGAAGTCGCCGAACTGCGTCCACTGGTTGTACGCGACCCGGACCGGCACGCCGACCTCGACCGACTCGACGATGTTGGTGACCTTGAGCTTCTTCTTCCCGTCCCGGCCGCCCCTGCCACCGCCGAGAGCCGACATCAGCTTCTCCTTACCGCCGGCCAGGCCGGCATGGAACATGGCCCGCGTCGGGGAGTCGCCCTCGGCCAGCCGCTGCACGCCGGTCGCGGCCGCGATCAGGCCCGGGCCGCCGCCCTGCCGGGCGTACTCGCTGAGCCGCCCGGTCGCGCCGGTCACCTTCTCGGTCACCACGGACGCGGCGCGCTCGCCGATCGCGGAGGCCAGGTTGCGCAGCTCGCCGCCGAGCCGGTCGCGGGCCTGGTCGACGAGGCCGCCGGGCTTGCGGTTCTCGGCCACGGTCAGCGCCTCCGTCGGGCGGAGGCGGGCTCCGCGGTCTCCGCGCCCGACTCCGACCGGTCCGCCGGCTCGTCGTCCCGGTCGGCCGCGTCCCGCTGACCGCCGCCCGCCGACCTGCGCCGCAGGGCGTCGGCGCCGCTGCGCAGGGTCCCGCTCACGGCCTCGATGCCGCTGTTGGCGGCGCTCGTGGCGGCGGCCCGGCCAGCCGAGGCGAGCGGACCGCCGAGGCGGCTGAGATTGCTCAACTGCGGGGAGGACTCGATCAGTTCCTGGCCGTAGCGCAGCAGTCCGCCCGGGTTCCGGCTGGCCCGCCCGATCGCCACGGCGGCGGCGAGGGTGAGCACCCTGCCCAATTTTCTCCGGCGGCCGAGGAGATATCCGAAACCCACCGCGAGTCCGATCCGAACCTCGCTCCTCATCCGTTTCTCCTTAGCTCCCCGGCCCCGGGACGCCATTTTCGGCAATGGCCGGAAGAGCTACCGGGGATTCAGCTCTGCGACGGCCCCCACCTGGGCGTCACGCTTCAGCGGACCCGGCCGGCAGTACCCCGACCCATATTCGCGAAACATCCCTGCTCGGCGGGCACGGGAAACCGGGGAGAGGCATCCGGAAACCGGGGCGGATAGGTCACGCCGTGCGGCAAACCGGACGCCGAGCCCAGAGGGAACAGCAAGGCAGGAAAACCGCCATACGGTTTTGGGCGGGGTGCGTCAGAGGGCCGGCGGAATTGCGTCGAGGCAGATTTCCGCGCGTACCGCCTCGCCGTCCTCGTGCAATTTCGCGCCGCACTTCCGCAGTACCGAAACCGCGCCGGCGTTGTCCCGGGTGGTGCTCGCCACGACCGTACGCATCCCGGCCGCCGCCGCCTGGTTCAGCAGTTCACGCAGGGCCGCCCCGCCGATTCCCTGACCCCGGGCGGACCGGCCCAGCCAGATGCCGGTCTCCACCGTCCCGGGCTCGGCGCAGCGGGTCATCCGGATCATCCCCAGCACCTCGCCGCCGACGACGATCGCGTACATCCGGGTACGGGTCGGGCCGTCGAAGCCCGCGAACGCGTTGCGGTAGTAGTCCCGGAACGCCTCCCGGCGCGCGTGCGACCAGCCCGCCGGCGCCTCCACCGGGGGCATCACGTCGTCCGGCTCGGCCTCGGCGACGGCAACCGAGAGCAACGGCTCCAGATTCCGCTCGTCCACCGGCTCCAGCCGTACCGCACCTGCCACGTGCCGCAGTCTGCCGCCCGTATCCGCCCGAGTCCACCCCTTCCGCCCCGCGCCACCGGTCCGGCGCCCGGTTCGGGCCGGTCGGACCGGGTGGGTGTTCCGCCTCACGCCGGCTCGAACTCGCACAGGACGACGGAGGCGTCGTCCGTGGCCTTCTGCCGGCGCAGCAGGTCGGGCCGGTCGCGTTCGGCCGCGCGGACCAGGCCGATCAGCGCCTCCGGCCCCTCGGCGGTCACCAGGTCCAGCAGGCCGGCCCAGTCCAGGAGCCCGAACTGCTCCACCGCGCAGGAGGCGCCGTCGGTGAGCAGGGCGGCCCGGCGCAGTCCGGCCGGGCCGCGCAGCGGCACGGTCCCGGTGACCGCGTGGTACGCGGCGTCGGGGTCGGCCGCGGCGACCCAGTAGCCGTGCGTGCGGTTCATCCGCTCCCGCTGCACCGCGACGGACCGCCGGAAGCGGGTCGCCGGGTCGGTGTCGCCGGCCGGCATGGTCGCGGCCATCCGGCGCAGGTCCGCCATCGCGGTCTCCAGCCGGTCGTCGGAGACCACGTCGACCCGGCCGCCGACGTCGAGCACCAGCGGGCTGTCGCAGAGCACCAGCCAGTCCACCTCGTCGCCGCTCTCGCGCAGGAGGCAGACGGTGGCCGAGGGCGTACCGGGGTGGTCGAGGTCGCACCCTCCGCCGTGGTCGGCCCGGACCGCGAGGATCGCCGCCGCGAGACTGCTCATCAGGGTGGCCGCCGGGCGGGCGGCCACGGCCAGCCCGATCCGGGCGGCGAGGTGCCGGACGTACCAGCCGGGCCCGTGCACGCAGCCGGTGTCGAAGCCCTCCGGCACCGTCGCCCCGTCCAGCACCCCGACCACCGGCCCGTGCCGGAGGACCAGGTCCTCGTTCACCGCGCGCCCGGGGGCGGGCGCGGACGCCGACCGTACCCGCATCAGCGGCCCCGCCGTCCCGGCCCGGGTGCCGGGCGCGGCCGCCGCCTCCGCCGCCGCCGGCCCGCGCGCCGCCCGGCCCGCCCGGGCACCCCCCGGCGGTACGCCCCCCTGTGCTGCCGCCATGCTCCGCTCCCTCCGTCGCGGGCCGGCTACCCCGCCGCGCCGGGGACATGCCCGGCCGGGGGTGCGGCCGACGTCCTTCGCCGCGACCCGGCAGTACGCCCGAGCCGTGGGCGGTAGCGTCGGGGGCGGTGGCTCCCGGACCGGGCCGGCGCCGCGGCGCACGCGCTCGCCGGGCCGGGACGGTCGGAGCCGGGAGCCGTTCTACGGCGACAGGGGGATCGCATGTTGGCACGGTTGCACCAGTCGGGCGTCAAGGCGGAGCACGCGTACCTGGCCGGGTTCATCAGTATCGGTCTGGCCTTCAGCAGTTGGTTCCTCTCCACCCACCTGGAGCGCGCGGGCGTGGCCCGGGCGGACCGGTGGGGCATCTTCATCGGGGAGTGGGCTCCGACGTTCTTCGCCATCGGCAACGGCCTGCGCAGTTACGAAACGCGTTGACCGGCGATGGGACGACGGCGCCGCGTCGGCGCGGCGACGGCCATCCGGCAGGGGCTCAGCGGCGCCGGTTGCGTGCCCGGGAGGCACGCAGCCGGCGTAGCCGCGCGACCAGCACCGGCTCGGCGGCCAGCGCGGCCGGATTGTCCAGCAGCGCGTTGAGCAGTTGGTAGTAGCGCGTCGCGGAGAGCTCGAAGGTGTCCCGGATCGCCTGCTCCTTGGCGCCGGCGTGCCGCCACCACCGCCGTTCGAAGGCGAGGATCTTCCGCTCCCGCTCGGTCAGGTCGTCCGTGCCGCCGGTCGGCGCGCGCTCCGCGCCCGGCCCGTCCCCGCTCGGGGCCTCCCGGCCGGGAGTGGACGGCCGGGTCGACGCCTCGGGGGCGGAGCGGGGCGGGGGGACGGTGGGGCCGCCGCCCTCGCGGACGCCCCCGGCGCCCTCGGGTCCGCCGGGGCCGGACGGCTCGGGCCGGTCGGTGGCGGCCGGGGAGACGTCGGCAGGCGGCATGGCGCTCCTCACGCGGGCGTGCGAAGGGCCGGCGGGGACGCGCCGACCGGGGGGAACCCCAGCCTAACCAGGGCCGACCAGGACCGCATCGGACGCGCGGTCCGTCGCACGCGACGGCGGGCCGCCACCGGCGCCCGACGGCGGGCCAGTACCGGCGCGCGACGGCGGGCCAGTACCGGCGCGCGACGGCGGGCCGCCGTCGGCGCCCCACGGCGGTCCGCCACCGGCGGCCGCCGGGCGGCGGACGCGGAACGGCCCCGCCCCCGCCCCGACGGCGAACCGGGCGGGCGGGAGCGGGGCCGGGCGGCGTCAGGCGATGTCGCGCCGGCGCATGGCCACCAGTGCCGCGCCGAGGGCCAGCACGAGGCCCACCGCGAACAGGACCGAGGAGTGCTGCCAGGTCAGCTCCAGGGTCTCCGGCTTGCACTCACCTGTGTACGAGACGGCGCAGGACCGCCAGTTCTCCAGGGTCACCTTCTTGTCCATCCAGGCCAGCATGTACGTCGGCAGCAGCCACGCCTCGACGAAGCGCGCCCCGGCCATCGCCAGCACGATGCCGAGCCCGAACTGACCGACCACGACGACCCCGATCGCCCCGCCGAGGGCCATCGCGGTGTGCCGGCCGAGCGAGGCCAGCGCGAACCCGACCGTCGCGGCGACCACGATCAGCGTCAGCCCGCGCAGCCCGGTCAGCGCGAACGACTGCCACACCCCGGAGGTCGTCTTCGCGGTGGTGCCGCGCAGCGTCCCGACGAGCCAGAACCCGGCCGTCCACAGGGCGGCGGCGGGCAGGGTGACGGCGAGCGCGCCGGTCAGCAGCGCCGATAGCTTGGTCAGCAGCACCCTGAGCCGTTGCGGCCGCCAGAGCAGCAGGTTCATCATCCCGCCGGAGCTCCACTCGGCGCCGACGAAGGAAGCGCCGACCACGAACCCGACCAGGGCCAGGATCGCGGTGAACGTGGTGAGGGTGCTGCCGAAGCTCGCGCGGAAGTCGAAGGTGGACGGCAGGAACCACTGCGGGTCGGCGCTCTCCGGGGGCGGCGGCTCGATCATCTCGCAGTCCGGCGGGAACCGACCGTCCTGCGCCTGCCCGGACGCCCTGGCCTGCTCGCAGGCCGTCCGCTCCTGCTCCACCTGGCGCACCTGCAGCTGGTACTGCCGCTCGGCCTTGCGCTGCGCCTCGGCCCGCTCGGCCGGGCCGATCTTGTGGTTGGTGAGGAAGATCCCGACCAGCACCGCCCCGAGCACCAGCAGACCGGCCAGCGTCATCCAGCGGGCGAAGCGCCGCTTGCCCAGCCGGCGCAGCTCCGTGCGATAGAGGCTCACACGCCCCACCCTCCTCCGGCGACGTTGGGCTGGCCCCCGTCGCCCACCTTCGTGGACTGGTCGACCTGGCGGTGCTGTCCCGGCACCGGGGCGGTGGCGGTCAGCTCCAGGAAGACGCTCTCCAGGTCGACCGTGACCGGCGCCAGTTCGCTGACGTACAGGCCGTTCTCGGCGAGGAGCCGGCTCACGGCGGCCGGCTTGTCGACGCCGGCGAGCATGAGGTGGTCGGGCCGGGCGGTCACCTGGACGCCGGCCCGGGTCAGCGCGTCGGCCGCGGCGGGCAGGTCGGCGACCGCCTCCAGGCGGACCCGTACGGCGCCCCGGGAGTGCGCGGCGAGCACCTGCTCGACCGGGCCGAAGGCGACCCGTCGGCCGAGCGAGATGATGGTGACCGAGTCGCAGATCAGCTGGATCTCGCCGAGGATGTGGCTGGAGAGCACGACGGTCATCCCCGACGCGGCCAGGTCGCGCATCAGGGTGCGCATCTCCCGGATGCCGCCCGGGTCCAGGCCGTTGGCCGGCTCGTCGAGGATGAGCAGCTTCGGCTCCTTGAGCAGGGCCGAGGCGACGGCGAGGCGCTGCTTCATGCCGAGCGAGTACGTCTTGACCCGCTCCGCGGCCCGGTCCCGCAGGCCGACCAGTTCCAGCACCTCCTCGACCCGGGTCCGCGGCACCTCGCCCGCCCCGGCGAGCAGCGAGAGGGTGTCCCGCGCCGAGAAGTGGGGGAAGAACTGGGGGCTCTCCACGATCGCGCCCACCCGGCCGACCACGGCGGGCAGGGCGTCCGGCACCTCCTGCCCGAGGATCGCCATCCGGCCGCCGTTGGGCCGGATCAGGCCGAGCAGCGTACGCAGGGTGGTGGTCTTGCCCGAGCCGTTGGGCCCGAGGAAGCCGTGCACCTGCCCCTGCTCCACCAGCATGTCGAAGCCGTCGAGGGCGTGCCGTACGCCCCGGCGGCGGCTCTTGTATGTCTTGCGTAGACCTTCTATCTCCAGGACAGCCGGCAAAGCTGTACCTCCCCCGATGAGTGTCGGTGACGAAGCACACCATACGCGGTATACATCTGCTCGCAATACGCGGTATGCACAACGGCGCCTCACCGCCTCACCGGTGCGGCGGTGAGAGGGGTTCCCTTCTCTACCGCAGGCGTTAAGAAGGGGCCCTTCCTTACACCTCAGGCGCAGACGACGTGGACGCCCGCCGCCCGGAACGCGGCGACGACCTCCGGCGCGGCGCCCGAGTCGGTCACCAGGGTCTCCACCCGGTCGACGGGGCAGATCCGGGCGAACGCGTGACCGCCCAGCTTGGACGAGTCGGCGATGACCACCACCCGCTTCGCCCGGGCCACCATGAGGCTGTTCATCGCCGCCTCGCCCTCGTGATGCGCGGCGGCGCCGAGCTGCGGGTCGATGGCGTCCACGCCGAGCAGGGCCACGTCCAGGGTGACCTCGCGCAGCAGCGCCCCGCCCAGCGGGCCGACCAGCTCGAACGACTTCGGCCGGACCACGCCGCCGGCCACCACCACCTTCATCCGGGACCGGACCAGCAGCTCGTTGGCGATGTTCAGCGCGTTGGTGACCACGGTGAGCTGGGCGCCCTCGGCGCTGGTGTTCAGGTCGGGCCGGACGGCCAGGGCCCGGGCGACCTCCGTGCTGGTGGTGCCGCCGTTGAGGCCCACCACGGTGCCCGGGGAGACCAGCGCGGCGGCGGCGGCGCCGATCCGCTGCTTCTCGGCTGAGTGCTTGGCCGTCTTGTAGCGCAGCGGCAGGTCGTACGACACGCCGTTGGCGACCGCCCCGCCCCGGGTACGGGTGATCATCTGCTGCTGGGCGAGCTGGTCGAAGTCGCGCCGGATGGTGGCCTGCGAGACGTCCAGCCGCTCGGCGGCCTCCTCGACGGTCACCCGTCCGCTGTCGGTCAGCATCTCCAGCAGGGCGTTCCATCGGGCGTACCGGTCCACCGCGGGGGCCTCCACTGACTCTGCACGAAGGGTGATTGATTGCGTGCACAGTAGTGCGCGAAACTACGAAGGCGCAAAACTCCGGCCTGCGCGATCCGGGAGCCTGTTGCCAGAGCCACCTGGATTCGCGCAGAATGACGCGCGAAAGACGGCCCTAACGCGCCGTATCGCGCAGGACCGCCCCTGGCGAGGAGTTCTCATGGCGTTCGTCCACGCGGAGATCGCGAGTCAACCCGACTGTTGGCGGGAGGCGGCGCTGCTGGCCCCCACGGTCGCCGAGCACCTGCCGCGCCCCGGCGAGCGGGTCGCCGTCGTCGGTTGCGGCACGTCGTGGTTCATGGCGACGGCGTACGCCGGGCTGCGCGAGGCCGCCGGGCAGGGCGAGACCGACGCCTTCCAGGCGTCCGAGTTCCCGCCCGGCCGCCACTACGATCGGCTGGTCGCGATCACCCGCTCGGGCACCACCACCGAGGTGCTGGAGCTGCTCGCCGCGCTGCGCGGCCAACTCCCCACGACGGTGCTCGTCGGCGACCCGGGCTCCCCCGCCGTCGAGCTGGCGGCCGCCGCGGTCACCATGCCGTTCGCCGACGAGCGCGCGGTCGTGCAGACCCGGTTCGCCACCACCGCGCTGGCCCTGCTCCGCGCCCACCTCGGCGACAACCTCGTCGCGCTCTCCGCCGACGCCGAGGTCGCCGTCCGGGCGCCGCTGCCGATCGACCCGGCCCGGATCGAGCAGGTCACCTTCCTCGGCCGGGGCTGGACCGTCGGGCTGGCCCAGGAGGCCGCGCTGAAGTGCCGCGAGGCCGCCACCTTCTGGGCCGAGGCGTACCCGGCGATGGACTACCGGCACGGCCCCATCTCCGTGGCCGCCCCGGGCCGGCTGGTCTGGGCGTTCGGCGGGATCCCCGACGGGCTGCCCGAGGACGTCGCCGCCACCGGCGCCGCCTTCGTGCACAGCCGCACCCACGGCTGCCGCACGGTGCTGACGAGCTGGGCGGCGGGGCGTACGCCCCTGGACCCGATGGCCGACCTGATCCTGGCCCAGCGCTTCGCCGTCCAGTTGGCCACCAGCCGCGGCCTCGACCCGGACGCCCCACGCCACCTGGCCCGGTCCGTGGTACTGGCGTGAGCTCAGGGGACGTCGTCGTCGCGCTGGACGTGGGCGGCACGGGGATGAAGTGCGCCCTGGTCCGCCCCGACGGCGACATCGTGCACGCCGAGCGGCACCCGACCGACGCCGGCCGCGGCCCGGACGCCGTGGTCAGGAGCATCCTGGAGGTCGCCGAGGGGCTGGCCGGCAAGGCGCGGGCCGACGGGCTCGACCCGGTCGCGCTCGGGATCGCGGTGCCGGGCGTCGTCGACGAGGTTCGCGGGGTGGCCGTGTGGTCGGCGAACGTGGGCTTCCGGAACGTACCGCTGCGGGACCTGGCGGTGGCGCGGCTCGGGCTGCCGACGGCGCTCGGCCACGACGTGCGCGCCGGCGGCCTGGCCGAGGCGCGGCTCGGCGCGGGCCAGGGCAGCGGGCAGTTGCTCTTCGTCGCGATCGGCACCGGGATCGCCGCCGCGCACGTGGTCGGCGGGGTGGCCGCCGTCGGCGCGCACGGCGCCGCCGGGGAGTTCGGCCACATCCTGGTACGCCCCTGCGGTCCGCGCTGCGGCTGCGGGCGGCCCGGCTGCCTGGAGGCGGTGGCTTCGGCGGCCGCCATCGCCCGCCGGTACGCGGAGCTGGCCGACTCGCCGGCCTCGGCCGCCGACGTGGCGCGTCGGGCCGCCACCGGGGAGCCCACCGCCGTCCGCGTGTGGCGGGAGGCCGTCGAGGCGCTGGCGGACGGGCTGGCCACCGCGCAGGCCCTCTTCGACGTGGAACGCGTCGTCATCGGGGGCGGCCTGGCCCAGGCCGGCCCCCACCTGTTCGACCCGCTGCGGGCGGCGCTGCGCGAGCGGATGACGTTCCACCGGGAGCCGGTCCTGGTCGCGGCGGCCCTCGGCGACCAGGCCGGCTGCCTCGGCGCCGCGCTGCTCGCCCTGGACGCCCGGCCCCACCCCTGACCGACCGGCCCGGGCCGATCCCCCGCCCCCGACCGACCTCGACACTCTGGAGACGTTGATGACCCTGCGGGTGAGCGGCAAGGTGGTGACCCCGACCGGCGTGCTCCGGCAGGGCTGCGTGGAGTTGCAGGACGACCGGATCACCGCGGTCGCGGAGTACCCGGCGGCGCGCGACGGCCACTGGATCGTGCCCGGTTTCGTGGACATGCACACCCACGGCGGCGGCGGGCACACCTTCACCACGGGCGACGCCGACTCCGCCCGCACGGCGGCGGCGTTCCACCTGCGGCACGGCACCACCACGCTGCTGGCCAGCCTGGTCAGCTCGCCGTTCGAGCTGATGCGCGACGCCACGGCGGCGTTCCGGCCGCTGGTCGCCGAGGGACTGCTGGCCGGCGTCCACTTCGAGGGGCCGTACCTGTCCGCCGCCCGCTGCGGGGCACAGAACCCGGAGTTCCTGCGCGACCCGTCCACCGAGGAACTGGCCGCGCTGATCGAGCTGGGCGAGGGCGCGGTCCGGATGGTCACCCTGGCCCCCGAGCGGGACGGCGCGCTGGAGGCGATCAAGCTCCTCACCGCCCACCGCGTGGTCGCCGCCGTCGGGCACACCGACGCCACGTACGACCAGACCCGCGCCGCGGTGGCCGCCGGCGCGAGCGTCGGCACCCACCTGTTCAACGGCATGCGCCCGGTGCACCACCGCGAGCCCGGGCCGGTGGTCGCCCTGCTGGACGCCCCGAACGTGGTGTGCGAACTGGTGGCGGACGGGGTGCACCTGCACGACGGGATGCTCGCCTTCGCCACCTCGACGGCCGGGCCGGAGCGGGCAGCCCTGATCACCGACGCGATGGCCGCGGCCGGGATGCCCGACGGCGAGTACGAGCTGGGCGGCCAGGCCGTCACCGTGGCCGACGGGGTGGCCCGCCTCGCCCGCGACGGCGCGATCGCCGGCAGCACGCTCACCATGGACGCGGCCCTCCGGCACGCCGTGCGGGCCGGCATCCCCATGGCCGACGCCTGCCGGATGGTGGCCACCACCCCGGCCCGGGCGATCGGCCTCGGCGACCGGGTCGGCGCGCTCCAGGCCGGGCTCCGCGCCGACCTGGTCGTGCTCGACGACGACCTGAACGTGGTCCGGGTGATGCGCGGCGGCGCCTGGGTGGAGTGACCGCTCCGACCGCAGCGGGCGACCGCGGGGCCTGATCGCCGAGCCGCGCCGATGCGTCGGCGTCATCAGCTCCACAGGGGGGATACGGTGCGGTAGCCGGCGCCTTTGGAGCTGCCCCACCCGTGCGCCCGCCCCGGCCCTCCCGGCCCCGCCCCCGGCCCCCGGCCCCCGGCCCCCGGCCCCCGGCGCCCGGCCCAGGCTCGGGCACGAGCACGAGCCTCGGCCTCGGCCTCGGGCACTGGGCCCCGGCACTGGGCGCGGCGTGCCCCGTTCGTGCGGGCAGCTCCACAGGCGCCCCGACCGGCACCCGATCTCACCGGCCGGCGGGCTACACCTCGACGCCGAGGACGGCCTGCTCGTCCGGACGGTGCACCAGCACGTCGGACAGGTACGACTGCACCGCCGGGGCCATGCCGACGTCCCGGCCGGCCTTCTCCGACAGCAGCCACTTGTGTTCGATGATCTGGATGAACAGCTCCTGCGGCTCCAGCTTGCGGCGCAGGTGTGCCGGCACCGCCCGGACCACCGGCTCGAAGACCTCGGTCAGCCAGCGGTGCGCCGCCTGCTGCTCGTCGCTCAGGTCGCTCTCGGCCCGGTAGGCGTCCAGGTCGTTGAGGAGCTTGCGGGCCTGGTTCTCCTCGGCGTCGAGGCCGGTGAGGCGGAGCAGCCGGCGGGTGTGGTAGCCGGCGTCGACCACCTTCGGCCGGACCAGGTACCGGCCGTCGGAGATCGTCGACATGGACACCTCGGCCACGTCGAAGCCCAACTCGTTGAGGCGGCGGATCCGGCGCTCGATGTCGTGCCGGGCGTCCCGCTCGACCTGCTGCTCGTACGTGACCTCGTGCCAGAGCCGCTCGTACCGCTGCACGACCTCCTCGCACACCATCTCCGGGTCGATCGACTCGTGCAGCAGACCGGCGGCCTCGAGGTCGAGCGCCTCGCCGAAGATGTTGACCCGGGCGATCTCCAGGTCCTCGCCCCGCTGACCGTTGGAGAGGGAGGCGCGCAGCGTGCCGGTCTCGGCGTCGACGAGGTACGCGGCGAACGCGCCGGCGTCCCGCCGGAACAGCGTGTTGGACAGCGAGCAGTCGCCCCAGAAGAAGCCGGTCAGGTGCATCCGGACGAGCAGCGCCGCCAGCGCGTCCAGCAGCCGGCCCATGGTCTCCGGGCGCAGCGTACGGGAGAACAGCGCCCGGTACGGCAGGGAGAACTGCAGGTGCCGGGTGATCAGCACCGGGTCGAGCGGCTCGCCGTCCTCGGCCTGCCGGTCGGCGACGATGGCCACCGCCTCCACCGCGGGGAAGTCGATCCGCTCCAGCGCACGGAGCAGGTCGTACTCCCGCTCGGCGACCCGCTCGCCGGTCTCCTTCACCGCGTACACGTAGCCGCCGAGGCGGACGAACCGGACGATGTGCCGGGAGATGCCCTGCGGCAACGCCACCAGGTGCTCGGCAGGCCACTCCTCCAGCGGGGTCGACCAGGGCAGGTCGAGGAGCGCCGGGTCCACGAGGGCAGAGGTGATCCGCACGCGACAAGCATGACCGCTGGTTCCGCTGAGCGCCTCCCATCGTGGCTCGCCCCACAGCCGGCCCCCGGGCGGGCCGGTAGCGTGGGCGCGTGCAGAAGAGCAGGACCGTACGGCTGCGGCCGGTGCGCCCGGCCGGCTGGTGGTTCGACGCGCTGCTGCTCGCCGCCCTGGCCGGGCTCACGGCCGCGCTCGCCGCCGACCGGCTCCTCGGCGTCGACCGGGCGGTGGCCGACTGGGCGGACGCACACCGGCCGGCGCCGGCCGAGTGGACGGCGGTGGTCCTCAACTACCTGGGCCAGGGCAGCCCCCTGACGTTGATCGCGCTGGGCGCGGGGGTGCTGCTGGCCGTCCGGGTGCGGTCGGTGCTGCCGGTGCTGCCGCCGGTGTGCGCGTTCGTGCTGAACTACCTGACCATCGGCCCGCTCAAGGTGTGGACCGCCCGGCCGGCGCCCAGCGCCAGCACCAAGGACCCCTTCCTGGCCCCCGAGCAGACCCTGCCGCTGTTCCAGCACGAACTGCCGCTGAAGTACGCGCAGTCGTACCCGTCGGGGCACGTCGCCAACGCGATCGTCTGGTACACGGTGATCGCGCTGCTGCTGGCCCCGCTGCTGCGCAGCTTCGGCCGGGCCGTGCCGCCCCGGCTGGTCACCGTGGTCCGGCTGGTCCCGCCGGTCGTCGTGCTCTGCACCACCACGTACCTGGGCTGGCACTGGCTCACCGACTCGGTGGCCGGGCTGCTGCTCGGCCTCCTGATCGGCCGGGTGTTGCGCCGGGTGCCCTGGGACGACCTGCCGCTGCCGGCACGGTTCGACAGCCCCGACCGTCCCGCGTTGTTCACCTCGACCCCCTAGGGTCCGGTCCGTGGAACGGTTGGCACGGCGGTTGGGCGTACCCGATGCGGTGGTCGTCGGTCTGGGGTCGATGCTCGGCGCGGGCGTCTTCGTGGTCTTCGCGCCGGCGGCCGCCGCGGCCGGCGGATCCGGGCTGCTCGTCGCGCTCGCCGTCGCCGGGTTCGTCGCCTTCTGCAACGCGACCAGCTCGGCCCGGCTGGCGGCCCGCTACCCCGAGTCCGGCGGCACGTACGTCTACGGCCGGGAACGGCTCGGCCCGTTCGCCGGCTTCCTCGCCGGCTGGGGGTTCGTGGTCGGCAAGACCGCGAGCTGCGCGGCGATGGCGCTGACGATCGGGGCGTACCTCTGGCCGGGGCGGGCCCGGCTCGTCGCGGTGGTCGCGGTGATCGCCGTGACCGCGGTGAACCTGCGCGGCATCGGCAAGACCGCGACGGCCACCAAGGTCCTGGTCGGCGTGGTGCTGGCCGTGCTCGCCCTGGTCGCGGCCACCGGGATCGTCGGCGGCGGGTTCGCCCCGACCCGGCTCGGCAGCCCCGGTGGCGGGGCGCACGGCGTGCTCGCCGCCGCCGGGCTGCTGTTCTTCGCGTTCGCCGGGTACGCCCGGATCGCCACCCTCGGCGAGGAGGTACGCGACCCGGAGCGCACCATCCCCCGCGCGGTGCCGCTGGCCCTCGGCGTCGTGCTCGCGATCTACCTGGTGCTGGCGGTGGTCGCGCTCGGCGTGCTCGGGGCCGACCGGCTGGCCGGGTCGGCCGCGCCGCTGGCCGACGTGGTGACCGCCTCCGGGCTGCCCGGCCTGGCCTGGGTGGTCCGCGCCGGGGCGACCGTCGCGGTGACCGGGGTGCTGCTCTCCCTGCTCGCCGGGGTCGGCCGGACGCTGCTGGCGATGGCCCGCCGCCGGGACGTGCCGCACGCGCTGGCCGCCGTCGACGCCGTCCACCGGGTGCCGCGCCGGGCGGAGCTGGCGGTGGCCGCGGTGGTGACGCTGGTGGTCGCCGCCGGCGACGTACGCGGGGCGATCGGCTTCTCCAGCTGCACGGTGCTGGTCTACTACGCGATCACCAACGCGGCGGCGCTCACCCTGGGCCGGGACCCGGACCGGAAGCTGCCCGTGCGGCTGCTCGCCGCGCTGGGGCTGGTCGGCTGCGTGACGCTCGCGGTCAGCCTGCCGGCGGCCAGCGTCCTCGCCGGCCTCGGCGTGCTCGCCCTCGGCGCCGCCTGGTACGCGCTGCGTCGCCGCCTCGGCCGCTGACCGGGTGGTGCCGCCGCCCCGGGCCGCCGGCGCCGTCCGGCCGCCCGCTGACTAATCGCCCGCCCGGGGCAGGGGCGCGCCCGGGGCCTCGGGCTGATGGGGCGCCGGGGGCGGGGTGGTCTGGCGCAGTAGCGCGGTCAGCCCGGCCCGGCGGGCCAGCACGGTCAGCCGGTCCCCCGCGGTGATCACCAGGCGCGGGTCGGCGGACCAGTCCGCCTTCTGCCCGGGGCGGGCGTGCGCGAGCAGGCGCACCTCGCCGGGGTGGGCCACGCTGGCGAGCGGGCGGCCGTCCAGCGGCGACCCGGCGGCCACCGGCACCTCCGTGACCAGCAGCGCGTGCCGGCCCACCGGGATCGTGGCGATCACGGCCCGGTCCAGCAGCGCGGCGGCGAACGAGGGCGCGGCCAGGTACGACACGCTGCGCGAGATGCCGATGCCGAACGCCTTCTGGACGCGCTCGGCGAAGTCACCGTCGAACAGGCGCAGCACCACCCGCAGGTCCGGGTCGAACCCCCGGGCGTTCAGCGCCGCGCGGAGGTTGACCCCGTCGTCGGTGGAGACCACGACCAGGGCCTGACACGTCGCGACGGAGGCGGACCGCAGGGTCTCCTCCAGCGCCGCGTCGCCGACCACCAGCGGCACGCCGAGCCGGTGCGCCAGCGAGGCGCCGCGGGCCTCCGGGTTCTTGTCGATGGCCACCACCTCGACGCCGAAGTCGTGCAGCTGGGCCATCACCCGGGTGCCGATGTTGCCGAGGCCGACCACCACGATGTGCCCGGACCGGTGCGGCTGGAGCCAACCGGTGTGCAGGGCCAGCCGGGCGTTGACGATGCCGTCGACCACCGCGGCGGTGATCAGCGGGATCAGGGCCAGCCCGGCCAGGTTGAGCACCACCTGCATGACCTGCGCGGCGACCGGCTTGTCGACGTTCGGGTCCTCGCCGGTGAGCGTGGTGACCAGGGTGAGGTAGAGCGCGTCGGCCCAGCCGACCCGCGCGGCCCGGGCGTTGAGCCAGCCCAGCACGGCGATGACCCCGAGCAGCACGAGCACGGCGATCCCGATCTTACGGGTCGCGAAGCTGCGGACCGCCCGCAGCAGCACGGCGACCGGCCGGCGGCGGCGCCGGGCCCGGGCGAGCCGGCGGGCCGCCAGCTCGGTGCCGGGCGGCTGACCGGTCGCCTCGGCGAGCACCACGTCGGCGCTCGCCTCGTCGGCGGGCAGCACCCGGGCGCGGGCCGGGTCGCTGGTGTCGGCCACCCCGCACACCACGTCCTGCGGGCGTACGTCGGCGCGGCGGGCCACGTACAGGGTGCGCCCGCCGTGCCGGAAGTGGGTCGGGGCGACCTCGCCGAGCGCGGCGGCCACGAACGCGGGGGCGGCCATCGACGCGTCGGAGAGCACCGCCGAGTCGGGGAAGAGCTGCCGCACCCCGTTGGCCAGGCTGGTGTTGAACATCCGTACCACCAGGCGCAGCCGGGGCTCGACCTCCTGGGCGCACAGCGCGGCGTGCATGTTGCCCACGTCGTCCTGGTGCAGCAGGGCCAGCCCGTCGGCGCCGGCCAGCCCGGCCCGCCGGAACGTCGCCTCGTCGAGCCGGTCGGCGCGGACGACCTGGATGCCGTCGACGTCCCGGCCGTCCGGGCCGTCGGAGCGGCGGCGCTCCGGCACCACCAGCGTGATCCGTACGCGGCCAAACTCCAGCTCGGTGGCGAGCAGCGCCCGCACCACCCAGTACGCCAGCGGATCCGAGCCGCAGACGACGTAGTGGGGCCGGTGCTCCCCGTTCATCCGTAGCCGCCAACCCGTCGCGCGGCGCGCGCGGTCCCGCAGCGGCTCCCCCATGACCGAATCGTAGTCAGCGGGCGGAATCCGGCGCAGCCCCGTGATCACGAACGCGCGGGGCACGCCGGCGGGTAGAACGGTGGCATGCAGACGTTCCTGCCGTACCCGGACTTCCTGGCGAGCGCCCGGACGCTGGACCAGAAGCGGCTCGGCAAGCAGCGGGTGGAGACGATCCAGGTGCTGCGCGGGCTGACCTGGCCGACGTACGGCTGGCGCAACCACCCGGCGGTGAAGATGTGGGCCGGGTACGAGGAGGCGCTGGTCCGGTACGGCCTGGACGTCTGCGCGGTCTGGTGCGAGCCCGGCCGGGCCGACACCTGCGCGGCCACGCTGGCCACCGACCTCGCCGCCGCCTGCGGGTTCGGCAGGGTACGCATCCAGCCGGAGCTGGCCGAGGCCGGCGAGCTGCCGCCCTGGCTGGGTCGGGAGGATCTGCACCGCAGCCACCGTTCCTCGCTGCTGCGCAAGGACCCCGAGCACTACCGGCCCCTGTTCGGCGACGTCCCGCCCGACCTGGAGTACGTCTGGCCGCCCTCGGACCGTCCCCGCCGCTGCGCGGCCTGAGCGGATGGACGTGTCGCGGCTGGTCGGACGCCTCCTCGGCGTACGGGAGCACGTGGTGGACCCGGGCGGCGGTGGTGCGCCCCGCGTGCCGGAACCGGTCGCGGCCCTGGTCGTCGGCGGCGGGATCGCCGGCATGTCGGCCGCCGTGGTGCTCGCCGAGCGCGGGGTGGGCGTGACGGTGCTGGAGGCGGCCCCGACGCTCGGCGGCCGGCTGGGCGCATGGCCGGAGACGCTGGCCGACGGCACACCGCAGACGGTCGAGCACGGCTTCCACGCGTTCTTCCGGCAGTACTACAACTGGCGCTCGATCCTGCGCCGGGTCGACCCGTCGCTGGGCTTCCTCCGGCCGGTCCCCGGCTACCCCGTCCTGTCGGCGCGGTGGCCCGCCGAGGAGTTCGGCCGGCTGCCGCCGGCCCCGCCGGCGAACCTGCTCGCCCTGCTGCTGGGCAGCCCCAGCGTGCGCCTGGCCGACCTGCGCGCGATGGACCGGGACGCCGCGCTGTCGCTGCTCGCCTACGACCCGGTACGCACGTACGCGGAGCTGGACACCAGCACCGCGGAGGAGCTGCTCGACTCCTTGCGGCTGCCGGATCGGGCCCGCGCGATGCTCTTCGAGGTCTTCGCGCACTCGTTCTTCAACCGCGAGGCGGAGATGTCGGCCGCCGAGCTGGTCGCCCAGTTCCACTTCTATCTGCTCGGCAACCCGGAGGGGCTGGCCTTCGACTGCCCGGACGAGGACTACGCGAGCGCGATCTGGCGGCCGCTGGCCCGGTACGTGGAGGGGTGCGGTGGGCGGGTGGTCACCGGGGCCGCCGCCGGCCGGGTGGACCCGGGCCCGGACGGCTGGCGGGTGACCACGGCCGACGGCGCCGCGTACGCGGCCGGGCACCTGGTGCTCGCCGTCGACCCGCCCGCGCTGGCGGCGCTCGTCGCGAACTCCCCCGGCCTCGCCCGGGCGGCACCGGGGCTGGCGGCGCGGATGCCGTCGTTCGGCGCGCCCGGCCCGCCGTACGCGGTGGCGCGGTACTGGTGCGACGGGGACGTCGGCCCCGGCCGGGCGGTGTTCAGCGGGGTGTCCCGGCAGCCGACGCTGGACTCGGTGACCCTCTACCACCGGCTGGAGCGCGAGCCTCGCCGCTGGGCGGAGCGCGTCGGCGGCTCCGTGGTCGAGCTGCACGCGTACGCCTGTGATCCGGGCGTGCCGGCCGAGGAGCTGGCGCGGCGGATGTGGCGCGAGCTGGCCGCGCTCTGGCCGGAGGCGGCCCGGCTGCGGGTCCGGGAGCTGCGGGCCCGGGTGGCCGCCCAGGCCCCGGCGTTCACCCCGGGCAGCCACGCCGGGCGACCGGCGGTACGCACCGACGCCGCCGGGCTGTACCTGGCCGGCGACGGCATCCGGACGGACTTCCCGAGCGCGCTGATGGAGCGGGCGGCGGCCACCGGGATCGTCGCCGCGAACCACATCCTGCGGGCCGCGGGCGCGGCGGCCGAGCCGGTCCGCTCGATCCGCCCCCGCGGCCTGCTCGCCCGGCGCTGACCCGGCGCGCGTCGGCGGATCGAAATGCGTTGCCCGCCGCGCGCCCGCCGACCTACCGTGATCGCGCAAGGTCAACCAGTACGCCGGGAGCAGGTCATGCCGTTGTCGCACGTCACCAGCGTGTCGTCGAGGCTACCCGTCGACGGTTGCCGATCCGTTGGTCTCCGGGGCGGGTGGCCCGACTGACGCGTGCCCGCACGCGTCGAGCCGGTGACCCGCTGGCGGTTCGGCGCCGGCCCGCCCTGGTCCCGGGCCGGGGTGCTGCGCCGCGACGGCCGGCGCTGCGCGTACTGCGGCGGGCCGGCCAGCACGGTCGACCACATCCTGCCCCGCTCGCGCGGCGGCCGGAACACCTGGCGGAACACCACCGCCGCCTGCTACGGCTGCAACCAGCGCAAGGGCGACCTGACGCCGGCCGAGGCGGGCATGCCGCTGCGGCGCGAGCCGGTCGTACCGAGCTGGGCGTCGCTCGCCGGGCGGTGACGAGCGGGGCCGGCGGGCATCGGGGGGCCGCATCGGGGTACGCCCCGGCGCGGCACCCGTCGGCCCCTCCGGGGCGTACCTCCACGGCCCCGCCCACCGCGAGCGACGCCCGGGCGTCAACCGGCGGTGGGCGTCAGCCGGCGGTGGGCGTCAGCCGGCGGTGGGCGTCAGCCGGCGGTGGGCGGGGTCCAGCGGAACACGGGGGGCCGGCGCTCGTTGGCCGCCGCCACCCCTTCGCGGGCCTCCCCGCTCTCCCGCGCCTTCCGGTGCCACCAGGCGATGCGGGCCGGGCCGGCCCGGTCGTCGACGATCTCCTTGGCCGCGGCGATCGTGAGCCGGGAGCGCTCCGCGATCGTGGCCGTCAGCGCGTCCGTTCGCGCGGAGAGCCCGTCGGGCGGCAGCACCTCGTCGACCAGGCCGATCCGCAGCGCCCGCTCGGCGTCGATCAGCTCGGCGGTGAAGAGCAGGTGCTTCGCGGCGGACGGGCCGACCAGGCGGGTCAGCCGCCGGGTGGTCGGCGCGGGGTACACCAGGCCCAGCCGCGCCGGCGGCACGCCGAACCGCGCGTCGGCGGCGGCGATCCGCAGGTCGCAGGCCACCGCGAGCTGGCAGCCGCCCCCGACGCAGGCGCCCTCGATCGCGGCCACGGTCGGCCGGTCGAACGCGGCGAGCCGTTCCTCCGCGGCGACGGCGATGCTGGCGTCCCCGGCGTTCAGCAGCTCGTCGAGATCCCCGAGGTCGGCGCCGGCGCAGAAGGTGCCGCCGGCGCCGGTGAGCACCAGGACGCGGACCCGCTCGTCCGCCTCCAGCCGGTCCAGCAGCACCGGCAGCCGCCGCCACATCGCCGGGGTCATGGCGTTGCGCCGCCCCGGATTGGAGATCACGATCCTGGCCACCGGCCCGGCCGTCGCCACGGTCAACTCCGCGTCCGACACCGTCACCGCCCCCTCGCCTCGCCCGACCCCCGGCGCTCGGGAGCGCGCCGACCGGTGCGGCGACCATAACGGCGCGGGCCCGGCGACCACCCGTGTGGGGTGGCCGCCGGGCCCGCCGGCGGTCCGGCTACGTCAGGAGACGTTGACCGCCGTGTCGTCCACGACGAACGAGGTCTGCAGCGAGACGTCCTCCGTGCCGGTGAACTTCAGGGTGACGGTCTGGCCCGCGTACGCGGCCAGGGAGAACGACTTCTGGCTGTACCCGGTGGCCTTGTTCAGGTTCGAGTAGGTGGCCAGGGTCGCCAGCACCGTCCCGGACGAGTTGAGCACCTGCACCCGCAGCGTGTCGTACGCCGTGGTCGTGGTGCTCTCGGCCGAGTCGATGTGCAGCCAGAAGCTGAAGGTGTACGAGGCGCAGCCGGCCGGCAGGCTCACGGACTGGGAGAGCGTGTCGGTGTGGCTGGTGCCGTAGCCGTCCATCCAGGCGTTCCAGGTGCCGGTGCGCGGCGGCTGACCACCGCTGCCGTTCTGGCCGATGACGCCGGCGCTGGCCGTCCAGACCGTGTTGCCGGACTCGAAGCCGGGGTTGCCGAGCTTCTGGCCCGGGCTGGTGCAGCCGCCGGTGCCGTTGACGGTCAGCGTGTACGTCGCCGTGCGGTTGCCCGAGGTGGCCGCGCCGGTGACCGTGACGGTGTACGTGCCCGGCGCGGTGCTGGCCGAGGTGCTGATGGTCAGGGTGGACGAGCCGCCCGAGGTGACCGAGGCCGGGTTGAACGACGCGGACGCGCCGCTCGGCAGGCCGGACGCGGAGAACGTCACGGTCTGCGCGGAGCCGCTGGTGGTCGCGGTCGACACGGTGGTGGAGACGGCGCTGCCCGGGTTCACCGAGCCGGCGGTCGGCGACAGCGTCACGGAGAAGTCGTTGCCGGTCGAGCAGGGCGCGTCGTTGCCGGCCACGTTCACCGCGGTCCACGCCGCCTGGACGGTCTTGTACTCGGTGGAGCAGGTGCCGTACAGGTCGGTCGCCGCGCGCAGGGTGTACGCCCGGGCGGTGTTGGCCGGGTTGGTGGTGTTGACGTACGACGTGCTGGAGGTGAAGTACACGTCGAGCGCGCGGTACCAGATCTTCTCCGCCTTGGTCCGGCCGATGCCGGTCACCGCCGGGGCGGAGCCGCAGAGCGGCGAGGTGCCGTACGCGGTGGAGCCGGTGCCCTCGGCGAGGTTGAAGAAGAAGTGGTTGCCCGGGCCGGAGGAGTAGTGCACGTCGACGTTCTTGGTGCTGGTCGACCAGCAGGTGTGCGACGCGCCGTCCAGGCCGGGGTTGTACATGTAGCGCAGCGGCGTGCCGTCGCCGTTGATGTTGATCTTCTCGCCGATCTGGTAGTCGCCCGGGTCGGAGGTCGTGTTGGCGTAGAACTCGACCGCGGTGCCGAAGATGTCGCTGGTGGCCTCGTTGAGGCCGCCGGACTCGCCGGAGTAGACCAGGCCGGAGAGCGCCTCGGTGACGCCGTGGGCCATCTCGTGGCCGGCCACGTCGAGGGCGACCAGCGGGCGGGCGTTGCTCGCGCCGTCACCGTAGGTCATCCGGGAGCCGTCCCAGAAGGCGTTGGCGTAGTTGTTGCCGTAGTGCACCCGGCTCGGCACGCCCCGGCCGTCGCCGAAGATGCCGTTGCGGCCGTGCACCAGCTTGAAGTAGTCGAACGTCTTGGCGGCGCCGAAGTGGGCGTCGACGCCGGCCGACTGCCGGTTGGAGTTGGTGCCGTTGCCCCAGACGTTGTCGGCGTCGGTGAACGTGGTGCAGGTCGACGTGCCGTTGTTCATGTCGCAGGTCGTGCCGTTGCCGTGCGACGGGTCGACCATCTGGTACGTGCTGCCGGAGAGCGTCGTGTCGACGGTGACGGTGCCGGAGTAGATGCTGTTGCCGGTGCCGGCGACCGACTCGATCTCGTCGAAGGAGCCGATGACCTTGCCGGTGACCGCGTCGGTGATGACGTGCAGGCGCGACGGCGTCTGCTTGTCGGCCTGCCAGCCGGAGGCGACGGTCTCCCAGGCCAGCCGCCCCTTGCCGGAGCTGGCGTCGACGAAGAGCTCGGGAGCACCCACCTCGGTGAGCGAACCGGAGAACTCCTGGCGGGCGGCCTCCTTGGCCTTCGCGGAGGAGACCTTCGGGGTCACGCTGAGGGCCAGCGGGGCCGCGAGGCCCACCGAGGACCCGGCGTACGCGCCGTTCGCCGCGGTGTGGATGACGAAGTCACCACCGTAGACACGCAGCCCGTGGTAGGTCCGGGTGTACTTGGTGTGCGCCGCGCCGTCGGCGTCCACCTTCGTGCGGACGGCCTGGTACGCCTCTCCGCTGGCGCCCTGGACGGCGCCGGGGTTGCTGCGGAGGATCGACTCGGCGCGGGTGGCGGGCGAGGAGTCCGGGGCCGCGGCGGTGGGTGCTGCCTGCGCGGTTGTGGCGACGGTCAGCAGGCCGCCGGTCAGCAGCGCTACGCCGACGGCTGCGAGGGATTTCTTCACGTGCCCTCCTGCAAGGAATGCGTGACGAGGGTAGTCACGTATGTAGATATAGCTATGCATCGAGGAAAAGAGAAGAGGGCAGCCGATTCCCGATCCCAACACTGGCCGTTCGGGGGAGGGACCGCAGGTGAGGAACCACACAGAGTCCGGACACGTCCGACCGGCATGAGACCCTTCCCCGCGCGCCTGGCCCCGATCGCCGTGCTGTTCGTGGCGCTGAGCGGGTGTTCGACGAAGCAGCCCGACCCACCCGCACCGCCGCCTTCGGCGGCCGCCGCGTCGCCCTCCACCACCAGCGCACCGGCCCCGCCCGACGCCGGAACGCCCACCGCGACCGCGCCGGCGGGCACCCCCTCCGCCGCCGCCGTCCGGGTCACCCTCCGCCGTTCGGGCGGCATCGCCGGACAGCACCACACGGTCACCGTGGAGCGGGACGGCCGGTGGACGGCCGTGGACCACACCGGCGCCCGGAGCAGCGGCCGACTGGGCGCGGCCGATCTCGACCGGCTGCGGCGGCTCGCCGCCGACCCCACGCTACGGAGCGCCGCCAGCCCCGAACCGGACGGCCACTGCGCCGACGCCTTCGCCTATCGCCTCACCATCGGCGCGACCACGGTGAACTGGCTCGACTGCGCCGCGGCAGGCACCCCGCCCGAGGCCGCGTCGGCGCTGGCCGCCCTCATCCTCGAAGCCGCCCAGTGATCGAAGCCGCCCAGCGATCGAAGCCGCCCAGCGATCCGCCGTCGCCGAGGCACGCCGACCGGCCCGGCCGACGCCGGCGGCCGGCTGACCGGTGGTCGGCCGGAGCCGCCGATCAACCGGAGCCCGGGGGCCCGCCTCGCGACCTGTCAGAGCCGCCGCACCAGCCGGAACCGCACGGCGACCGCCAGCATGTCGTCGTCCACCGTGAACTCCGGGTCGCCGAGGTAGCCGCGGTAGTCGGGGCCGTGCCAGTACTCCTCGTGGCCGGCCCGCCAGGCGGCGACCGAGTCGTACCCCTCGCCCTCGTCGCGCGCGTGGTCGAGATCGACGTCGCCGAGCCGGACCACGCGCACGTCGGTCACCTCGATCACCGCGACCGGGCGGTCGGCGGAGTCGACCACCACCGAGCGGTCGCCGACCGCCGACAGCGGCTCGCCGTCCCGCTCGTAGTCGGCGAGCAGGCCGGTGGTGGAGGTCTTGGCCCCGGAGAGCACGGCCGCGACCAGTTGGTCGCGCAACGGCCCCGGGAAGGCGAAGTAGGTCCTCGGCAGGTCGGGCGTGTTCGGCGGCGTCACAAGCTCCGACGGTAGCCGCAGGGCGGCGTCGCTCACACCCGATGATCCGCCGGCAGCCCCGTGCCGCGCAGCTCGGGCGGCAGGTGGGCCACGTCGTTCGCCGCGATCAGGGTCGGCGGGGCGGCGTCGGAGTAGCGGATCACCGTCAGTCCCGCGTTGTGGTGGTTCAGCCCGAGCCAGCGCCCGGCCGGGGCGTCCAGGGCATGCCGGACCAGCCAGGCGATCAGGAACGTGTGGGTGACGACCAGGATCCGGTCGTCACCGTCGGCCGGCGGCCCGGCGAACCGTCGTACGGCGTCCGCCGTCAGCCGCGGCCCGTCGACCCGCTCGCGCGCGGAGAATTTGGCCAGGAGGTTCGCGTACGCCGGGGGCAGGCCGGCCGGGTCGGTGTCGTGCGGCAGATGGTCGCCGGCCAACTCGGTCGCGTACACCGGGATCCCGGGCAGGGACCGGGTGACCAGCGTGGCGGTCTCCGCGGCCCGGGGCAGCGGGCCGTGGTGGACGGCGCGCAACGGTACGCCACGCAGCCGCTCGCCGAGCAGCAGCGCCTGCCGCCGGCCCCGGTCGGAGAAGCCCGACATCCGGCGGGTCTTCGGTGGCGTCGGCGGGCCGGTCCTGCTCGCCGTGCCGGGCCAGATAGAGCAGGCGGCTCGCCATCGTCACCTCGCACGGGTCGGGAGGCGCGATGCCAACCCGCGCCTCCCCGGCCCCTCGTCGCCGTGCCGCCGCGGGCCCCTCAGGCCCGCGGGAACATCTGGCCGATACGGATCTTGTTGCCGAACGGGTCCCGGATGCCGAAGTCGATGCCGTACGGCCGCTCGGTCGGCTCGTCGTAGCACTCCACGCCCTTCGCCACCAGCTCCTCGTACGTCTTGTGGGCGTCGTCCGTGGTCATGAAGAGGTGGCCGCCCAGCGCGCCCTTGGTGAGCAGCTCCCGGACCTGCTCGGCGGTGGCCGGGTCGAGGGCCGGCGGCCCGGGCTTCTCCAGCAGGACCTCGCGCTCCGGGTCGCCGGGCAGGTTGACCGTGAGCCAGCGCATGAAGCCGAGGTCGACGTCGGTGTTGACCTCCATGCCGAGCTTGCCCACGTAGAAGTCGAGGGCCTCGTCCTGGTCGAGCACGTAGATCTGGGAGCGGCTGATCGCGTTCATCGTCATGCCCGGAACGCTATGGCATTGGCCTGACCTGCCGCTTATCCGAAACTGCTCGGTCTCATCCACGCCTTCACGAAGCACGACGGCACGTTCGCCGGGACCTTGCGCCGGCGGTACTCCGTCGGAGACTCACCGACGATCTGCCGGAACGTTCGGCTGAAGGTGCCGAGGCTGCCGAAGCCCACGGCGAAGCAGACGTCGGTGACGTCCCGGTCGGTCCGCGTCAGCAGGTACATCGCCCGCTCGACCCGGCGCCGCTGGAGGTAACGGTGCGGGGTCTCGCCGAACGTGGCGCGGAAGGTACGGATGAAGTGCGCCTCGGAGACGTGCGCTATCCGGGCCAGCGCGGGGATGTCCAGAGGTTGGGCGTACGCCCGGTCCATGGCGTCGCGGGCGCGCAGCATCGCCCGGTTGGACTCCTCGACCGCCCGACTCATGCCCACCCCTTCGTACCTGGCCAGGATACGAGCCGTCACAGGTGGCGCGTGAGGCCGAAGGTGTCCAGTTCCACTTCCGGCCCCGGATGCCAGCGCAGGCAGCCCCAGCCGGCCAGGTTGCCGTTCACCTGGATCCACCAGTGCCGCAACGCCGGGTCGCTGAGCCAGTCGACCCAGTCTCGTGGCGACCATGCCAGGCTCGACCAGCGATGCGCGAGCCCGATGCGATCGTGCACGTCCCGCAACTGCGACAGGCTGGCCCCGGCCGGTCCGGGACCGGCACGAGGGTCAGGCCCTGGGGTTCCCGCACCGTGTCGTCCACGAGGGCAATGGTGTCGCCGAACTCCCCGAACGTCGGGAGCGGCAGCGGGCCGGGGGGCTGCCGTGAGCCGGTGGCTGTCAGCGTCACTGTCAACCGCCGGCTCTCGGTCGGCACCCACCCGTCCCGGACAGCCCGATGGAGTTGGAGCCCCCGGCCGGGATCGAACCGGCGACATCTCGCTTACAAGGCGAGTGCTCTGGCCAGCTGAGCTACAGGGGCGCGTCGTTCGTGGCCAGCATAAGCGACGCAGGCCGGAAGATCCGCCTCGGCAGGCCCTCCGAGCACGGAAAACGCCGTTTTGCCGACCCGTTGCCGGCCATTCGTCGGCAGGCGGACCGGTCTACGCGGAGATTGATGCCTGCCTGTGCCCGAGTGACCGGAATGCGCATGCCGTCCGTCCCACCCCATGCTCCCCGTCTTGGCAGGTCACGGAAAGCCGTTTACCGTGCAGTGGCACGGATGACACCAGGTCGCCGTCAGGTTGGCCTGGTCGTCGCCCGGAAGGCCGGCGTCGCACGACGCCGGTCGCTCCTTCACTCGGATCGTCCGGCACGTTCCTGCCGGTGAAAGGAAGCGTTCCAGCATGGCCACGGTCACCTACGCGAAGGCGTCCCGGATCTACCCGGGCACCGAGCGTCCCGCAGTGAACCAGCTCGACCTCGAGATCGGCGACGGGGAGTTCCTCGTCCTGGTCGGTCCCTCCGGTTGCGGCAAGTCCACCAGCCTGCGCATGCTCGCCGGCCTGGAGGACGTCGACGACGGCGCGATCTACATCGACGACCGGGACGTCACCCACCTGCCGCCGAAGGCCCGCGACATCGCGATGGTCTTCCAGAACTACGCCCTCTACCCGCACATGTCGGTGTACGAGAACATGGCGTTCGCCCTCAAGCTGCGCAAGACCCCGAAGGACGAGATCGACCGGCGGGTCAAGGAGGCGGCCGGCCTGCTCCAGCTGGAGGACTTCCTCAACCGCAAGCCGAAGGCCCTCTCCGGCGGTCAGCGTCAGCGGGTCGCCATGGGCCGGGCCATCGTCCGCGAGCCGCAGGTCTTCCTCATGGACGAGCCGCTGTCGAACCTCGACGCCAAGCTCCGCGTGCAGACCCGTACCCAGATCGCGTCGCTGCAGGCCAAGCTGGGCATCACCACGGTCTACGTCACCCACGACCAGGTCGAGGCCATGACGATGGGTCACCGCGTGGCGGTCATGCTCGACGGCAACCTCCAGCAGGTGGACACCCCGCGGGCCCTCTACGACACCCCGGCCAACGTCTTCGTCGCCGGCTTCATGGGCTCCCCCGCCATGAACATCAAGACCGTGCCGCTGACCGACAACGGCGCCGAGTTCGCCGAGCTGGTCATCCCGCTGACCCGGGAGCAGACCGAGGCGGCCCGCGCCGACGGCGCCAACGGCAAGGTGACCGTCGGCTTCCGCCCGGAGGACTGCGACCTGGTCAGCCCGACCGAGGGCGGCATGCCGGTCGTGGTCGAGCTGGTCGAGGACCTCGGCTCGGACGCCAACATCTACGGCCACGCCGCGCTGGAGGGCCAGAACGAGCGGTTCGTGGTCCGCACCGACCGGCGCAACATGCCGAACATGGGCGACACCGTGTTCGTCAAGCCGCGCGCCGACCGTACCCACGTCTTCCACGCCGGCACCGGCAACCGGATCTGACGTACGCGAGAAAGGGGGCGGCCCGCCGACCGGCGGGCCGCCCCCTTTCGTCGTACGCGGATGACGCGGCCGGGTCACGCCTCCGCGGCGCGCCGGCGGGCCACCTCGGCGAGGGTGACGGCGGCGGCGACGCTGGCGTTGAGCGACTCCACGTCGGAGACCATCGGAATGCGCACGGTCAGGTCGCAGGTCTCCCCGACCAGCCGGGACAGCCCGCGCCCCTCGGAGCCCACCACGACGACCAGCGGGCCGACCGCCGCCTCCAGGTCGTACAGGTCGGTGCCGCCGTCGGCGTCCAGCCCGACGACCATGAAGCCGGCGTCCCGGCATGCCTTCAGCGACCGGGTCAGGTTGGTGACCTGGGCGACGGGCACCCGCGCCGCCGCGCCGGCGCTGGTCCGCCAGGCGGTCGCGGTGATCCCGGCCGCCCGCCGCTCGGGTACGAAGACACCCTGCGCGCCGAACGCGGCGGCGGACCGGATCACGGCGCCGAGGTTGCGCGGGTCGGTCACCCCGTCCAGCGCGACCAGCAGCGGGCACGCCTGCTCCAGCGCGGCCGCCACCATGTCCTCGAACGGCTCGTACCCGAACGGCGGCACCTGGAGGCCGACGCCCTGGTGCAGCACCCCGCCGGTCATCCGGTCCAGCTCGGCCCGGCTGACCTCCAGAATCGCGATGCCCCGGTCGGCCGCGGTGCGGATGGCCTCCTTGACCCGGTCGTCGATGTCGATGCCCTGGGCCGTGTAGAGCGCGGTGGCCGGCACCTGGGCGCGCAGCGCCTCCAGCACCGGATTGCGCCCGACGAGCAGCTCCGGGCTGTCCTTGGCCGGGTTGGACTTGCGGCCCGGGGCGACCCGGGGGCCGGTGCGGCCCGTCGGCTTGCCGCCCCGGCCGGCGCCCCCGCCCCGACCGGCAGCGGCGGTGCCGCGCCCGCCGCCCCTGCCCCAGGTGGTGTCCTTGCTGCCCGGCTGGCCGACCTTCGGGGCGCGCCCCTCCTCGGCCGCCGCCCGGCGCTCCTTCTCCTGCTTCCAGGCGGTGCGCTGGGGCAGCTTCTCGGTGCCCGAGTACGCCTTGTGCCAGGGTCGCTCGTCGGCCGGCAGCGTCTTGCCGCGGCCCGCGAGGGCGTCTCGGTTCTTGCCACCGGAGCCCTTGGGGGCGCCCGCCTTCGGCGTCAGTCGCCGGCCACGGCGCTGCGAGTTGCCGGCCATCAGTCCTGCTCTCCAATAGTCCAACGGGGGCCCTGGGGGGTGTCCTCGACCACCACACCCGCCTGCTTGAGCTGGTCGCGGACGGCGTCCGCGGCGGCCCAGTCCTTACGGGCCCGGGCCTGCGCGCGCTGCTCCAGGGCGAGCGCGACCAGCGAGTCCACCGCGTCGCGCAGGTCGCCGGCCCGGCCGCCGCCGGTCCAGACGGCGTCGAGGGGGTCGAGCCCGAGGATATCCAGCATCGCCCGGGCGTCGGCGAGCGCGGTGCGGACCGTCACATCGTCGCCGGCGGTCAGCGCGGTGTTGCCGTCCCGGATCGTCTCGTGCAGCACGGCGAGCGCCGCCGAGGTGTTGAGGTCGTCGTCCATCGCGGCGACGAAGCCGGGCGGCAGCGTGCCGAGCTGCCCGGTGCCGACCCGCTCGGCGGCCCGCTGCACGAACCCCTCGATCCGCCGGTACGCCACCCCGGCCTCGCGCAGCGCGTCCTCGGAGTAGTCGATCCGGGAGCGGTAGTGCGCGGCGGCGTAGTAGTAGCGCAGCTCCACCGGGCGCACCCCGAGCGAGTCGACGTACGCCAGGTCGAGGGCGTTGCCGAGCGACTTGCCCATCTTGGTGCCGGCGATGCTGACCAGCCCGTGGTGCACCCAGTAGCGGGCGAACGGCAGGCCGGCGGCCTGCGACTGGGCGATCTCGTTCTCGTGGTGCGGGAAGGTCAGGTCGAGCCCGCCGCCGTGGATGTCGAACTCCGCGCCCAGGTAGCGCCGGCACATCGCCGAGCACTCGATGTGCCAGCCGGGGCGTCCGCGCCCCCACGGTGAGGGCCAGTACGCGTCGGCCGGCTCGTCGGGCTTGACGCCCTTCCAGAGGGCGAAGTCGCGCGGGTCGCGCTTGCCCCGCTCCGGGGCGTCGTCGGCCGGCTGCATGGCGTCCGGCGACTGACCCGACAGCGACCCGTACGCGGGCCAGGAGGCCACGTCGAAGTAGACGTCGCCGGAGCCGTCGGTGGCCGGGTAGGCGTGCCCGGTGCCGATCAGCTTCGCGATCAGCTCGTGCATCTCCGGGACGTGCCCGGTGGCCCGCGGCTCGTACGTCGGCGGGAGCACGTTCAGCGCCCGGTACGCGGCGTCCAGCGCCTGCTCGTTGGCGTACGCGATCGACCAGAACGGGCGGCCCTGGTCCATCGCCCGGATCAGGATCTTGTCGTCGATGTCGGTGAGGTTGCGGATGAAGGTGACCTCGAAGCCCGAGGCCAGCAACCAGCGGCGCAGCACGTCGTAGTTGACGCCGGAGCGAAGGTGACCGATGTGCGGGGGCGCCTGGAGGGTGAGGCCACACAGGTAGACCCCCACCTTGCCGGCTTCCCGCGGGACGAAGTCCCGCACCGATCGGGTGGCGGTGTCATACAGGCGTAGCGTCACCGTACAAGGGTAGCCGCCCGCGCTTCCCCGGGTCGCTCCGAGTTGGGCCGCACGCCGCCCGCCGCGGCGCGCGGCGAACCGGGACGGTCGGAGGCGGAGCCGGGTCATAGGCTGCCCCTCGTGGACGAGGCGGGACGGCCGGACGGAACGGCCCGGGCGGCGGAGCGGACGGACGGCGCCGGGAACGCGCCGGCGCGCGGAGGCGAGACGGCGCGCGGAGGCGACACGGCGCGCGGAGGCGACACGGCACGCGGAGGCGACACGGCACGCGGAGGCGACACGGCACGCGGAGGCGACACGGCACGCGGAGGCGACACCGCACGCGGAGGCGACACCGCACGCGGAGGCGACACCGCACGCGGAGGCGACACCGCACGCGGAGGCGACACCGCACGCGGAGGCGACACCGCACGCGGAGGCGACACCGCACGCGGAGGCGACACGGCACGCGGAGGCGACACGGCGCGCGGAGGCGACACGGCGCGCGGAGGCGAGACGGCGCAGACCCTGGACCGGGGGCTGCGGCTGCTGCACCTGGTCGCCGACGCGCCGGCCGGGCTGACCGTGACCGAGGCGGCGCACCGGCTGGGCATCGGCCGGGCCGCCGTGTACCGGTTGGTCGGGGCGCTGAGCGGACACGGCATGGTGCGGCGGGACGCCGACGGCCGCCTGCGCCTCGGCGCCGGAGTGCTGCACCTGGCCCGGCGGGCCCAGCCGCTGCTCGCCGAGGGGGCGCTGCCGGCCCTGCGCCGCCTGGCCGAGCAGGCCGGGGCGACCGCGCACCTGACGGTGGTGGAGGGCGGAGAAGGGGTCGCCCTGGCGGTGGTGGAGCCGAGCTGGACGTCGTTCCACGTCGCGTACCGGACGGGGACGCGGCACCCGCTGGAACGGGGGGCGGCCGGACGGGCCATCCTCGCCGGCCGGGCGGGCACGGCTGGCCCGGTGAGCACCACGGGTGAGTTGCAGCCCGGGGCGTACGGGGTGGCCGCGCCGGTGCTCGGCGTACCGGGCTTGGAGGCGAGCGTCGGGGTGGTGGCGCTGGCACCGCTGGACCCGGAGGTGGTGGGCGAACAGGTGCTGGCAGCGGCCGCCGCCGTAGCGGCGGCGTTCGCAACCTGACCCGCCGCCCGGCCGCAGGCGCAGGACCGCCCGGCCGCAGGCAGCAGGACCGCCCGGCCGCAGGCAGCAGGACCGCCCGGCCGCAGGCAGCAGGACCGCCCGGCCGCAGGCAGCAGGACCGCCCGGCCGCAGGCAGCAGGACCGCCCGGCCGCAGGCAGCGGGGCTGCCCGGTCGCAGGCGGCGGGGCTGCCCGCCATGTCGGCGACATGGGGCTGTACCGGCTGCCGGATACCACCATGTCGCCGACATCGCGTCGCCCTTACCACATCGAGCCCCGATCGGGCCGGTTGTCCACAGGGGGACAGCGCGTGGCGTGCGGCGGTTGTCCACAGGGGTGTCGCGACGGGTCGGATGACCGTGACGCTGTGGACATGCCCCCACAACCTCACCGGCCCGGCGCACTGGAGTGGCAGGTCTTCCGCGGTTCGGAGGCCGTCCGGCGCGGGTTGCTCACCCGACACCAGCTCCGCGGCGCGTCCTGGCTGCGCGTACGCCATGACGTGTACGCCGACGTCCGCCTGCACCGCGACCACGGGCTGGCCTGTCGCGCCGCCATGCTGCGGCTGCCGCCCGACGCGCTGCTCGCCGGCCCCTCGGCGGCCTGGCTGCACGGCATCGAGCACGCGGCATCCTTCGCCGACGACGTACACGTGCTCATCCCGAGATCGGCGCGGGTCGACTCCCAACCCGGCATCCGCGTGCACACGCTCGGCGCGGACCTCCCGATCCCGGCGACCCTCGGCGCGGGCGCGGCGACCATCGGCGCAGATGCGGCGACCATCGGCGCAGATGCGGCGACCATCGGCGCAGATGCGGGCGGCCTGTCGGCCCAGCCGGGTCGGGCGTCGGTCTACCCCGGCACGCCGGGCGCTCGCGCGATCAGTCTCGCCACCGGCTGCGGCCCGGCCGGCCTCCGCGTGCCCGGCCCGGCCGCCGACCCCGGCGCGGCCAGCCTTGGCAGGGCCGGCCATGACGCTGGCAGGCTGCCGCGGAGCCAGCCGGCCCAGGCCGCGTGGGAGACGGCGGTGTGGCTGGAGCCGGTCCGGGCGGTGGCCATCGTCGACAGCCTGCTCGGCAGGGGTCTCACCACCCGGGCAGCCCTGGCGGCGGTTGCCGGCCACAACGCGGACCGGCCGGGCGGCCGGCGCGCCCAGTGGGTGTTCGGGCTCGCCGACGGGGGTGCCCAGTCACCACCGGAGTCGCACCTGCGGGTCCGGCTCGTCCTAGCGGGCCTGCCCCGCCCGGTCACCCAGCACCCGGTGCGGCTGGCGTCCGGGCTGGTCCTGCACCCCGACCTGGCGTGGCCCGGCTTCCGGGTCGCCGTTGAGTACGACGGACACTGGCACGCCGACGCCGACCAGCTGCACCGCGACCGGCAACGGCTCAACCACCTCGTCGGGGCGGGCTGGGTGGTGCTGCACGCGACCAGCCGCCGGCTCCACCAGGACTTCCCGGCCCTGGTCCGGGAGGTGCGCGCCGCGCTGGTGGCCCGTGGCTGGCGGCGCTGACCCACCGGAGGGGGCCTCAGCGCCACCATGTCGCCGACATCGCGCACCGGCCCCACCCCGACGCCGCCACCATGTCGCCGACATCGCGCGCACCCTGACACCGCCACGTCGCCGACATCGCGCGCACCCACGCACCCTGACACCGCCACGTCGCCGACATCGCGCACACCCACCCAGCCTCACCGGCCCCACGCACCCCAGACACCACCACATCGCCGACATCGCGCACACCCACCCAGCCTCACCGGCCCCACGCACCCCAGACACCACCACATCGCCGACATCGCGCACACCCACCCAGCCTCACCGGCCCCACGCACCCCAGACACCACCACATCGCCGACATCGCGCACACCCACCCAGCCTCACCGGCCCCACGCACCCCAGACACCACCACATCGCCGACATCGCGCACACCCACGCACCCGGACACCACCACATCGCCGACATCGTGCACCGGCCCCACCCCGACACCGCCACCATGTCGCCGACATCGCGCGCACCCACACACCCGACTACCGTCCCATCGCCGACATCACGCGCCCGCGGGAGCGGGCGCCGGGGGCGGGGCGGGGGCGCGGGAGCGGGGGCGCGGGGGCGGTCAGCGGTCGGTGGCGAGCGCGGGTTCGGTGGGCCGCTCGGCCGGCCGGCCGGCGGCGGCCCGCGCAGCGCGCAGCTCGTCGAGCCGGACCACGGCGACCCCCACGACGATGAGCGCCCCGCCGAGCAGTTGCACGGCGGTCGGCAGCTCGTCCAGCACCAGCCAGGCGATCAGCACCGCGAACATCACCTCGGTCAGCCCGACGAAGGACGACAGCCGGGCACCCAGGATCCGCGTGCCGGCGATGCCCGCCAGGTACGCGACCACGGCGGCGACCAGCGCCAGGCCGGCGACGGGGACCAGCCAGCTGGTGCGCTGCCCGGCGAAGGTGACGTCGCCGAAGGCGGCCCGCAGCGGCAGCACCCCGACCAGGCCGAGTAGGAGCAGGACGGCCGCGCCGACGGCCATGCCGGCGCTGGCCATTGTCACCGAGGGCAGTCCGTCGTCGAGCCGGCCGGCGATCACGAAGTATCCGGCCAGACCGATGGCGGCGCCCAGCCCCCAGAGCACGCCGATCGGGTCGAGGCGGCCGGCGCCGGTGAGGTCCAGCACCCCGACGAGGCCACCGAGCGCCGCCACCGAGCCGGCGACGGTGAGCCCGCGCGGGCGCTGGCCGTGGACCAGCCACATCCAGCCGACCACGAGCACGATGCCCAGGTACTCCAGCAGCAGCGCCACCCCGACCGGGAGGTAACGCACGGCGTTGAAGAAGCACGCCTGCGCCGCGGCGACCCCGAGCAGCCCGAAGACCCCGATGGGGAGCAGGTTGCGGCGCAGCACGCGCAGCCGGCCGCGTACGGCCAGCGCCGCCGGCACCACGAGCACCAGGGCGGCGACGCCGACGCGGGCGACGACGGCCGCCTCCGCCGACCAGCCTGCCTCGATCAGCGACCGGGCGAAGGTGCCCGAGGTGGCGAAGGTGACGGCCGACAACAGCGACAGGCCGAGTCCGACGCCGGCGGCGGGTCGTGGACGCATGACTCTCCTCGGGGTACGTCACAAGCAAAGTAGTCTTATGCTGATGACGCTAGGCCGGCCGAGTGACAGGAGTCAAGTTGCTCTTCGCTCATGACACTGAGTGCGGGCTGATCGCGTCCGCCGCCCTCGTCAACACCGAAAGCGCCCAGGGGGAGGGGCTGCCGGACGTGGCCGCCCTGGGCGCGTTCATCACCGCGCAGGGCTGGACCGGCCGGCACGAGCAGACCGAGGCGGAGCTGCGGTCCGTCCGGGAGCTGCGGCCCCGGCTGCGCCGGATCTGGTACGCCGACACCGACGAGATCGTGGCCATCGTCAACGGTCTGCTCCGCGAGGCCGGGGCGCTGCCGCAACTGATCCGGCACGACGACGAGCCGTACCACCTGCACGCCGTGCCGAGGGACGCGCCGCTGGCCACCCGGATGGCAGTCGAGGCCGCGATGGCCATCGCCGACCTCGTTCGCAGCGGTGAGCTGAGTCGGCTCCGCCGCTGCGCCTATCCGGATTGTGACAACGTGCTGGTGGACCTGTCGAAGAACCGGTCCCGGCGGTTCTGCGACGCCGGTTGCGGCAACCGCGCCGCCGTCACCGCCTACCGCGCCCGCAAGGCCGCCGCGGGCTCCTGACCGGGCACCGGCGACAAGATCGGCCCTACCGGCCCCGGTCGCCGGCCGTCCACTCCGCGCGCAGCAGCTCGTACTCGACCTCGCCGTGCTCCGTGCCCGGGATCGGGTCGTCCCAGTCGAGGTGGAACGTGCGCACGTATCGCAGGCCGGTCTTTTCCATCACCCGGCGGGACGCGGCGTTGACCGCCATCGTCTCCGCCCAGACGCGCCGCAGGCCGAGGGTGGTGAACGCGTACCGGACCAGCGCCAGCGACCCCTCCGTGGCCAGGCCCCTCCCCCACGCCGCCCGGCGCAGCCGGTAGCCCAGCTCGGCCTGCGTCCCGTCGCCGTCCGTCGGCGCGTCGAGGGCGAACCAGCCGAGGAACTCCCCACCCGCCCGGTCCACGGCCGCCCAGCGGCCCAGCCCGGGGTGGCGGTCGTACCCGCGTAGCAGCCGGGGCAGCACCTCGGCCCGGACCACCTCGGCCGGGGTCGGCCGGCCGCCGGTCAGGAACCGCATGACCTCAGGGTCCGAGTCCAGCTCGACCAGGGCGTCGGCGTCGGCTGGGACGAACCGCCGCAGCCGCAGCCGATCGGTCTCCAGCAGGACGCTCGCCCCGGCCCCGAACCCGCCGCTCTCCCCGATGTCAGCCATGGCGTGGATGATGCCGGCACCCGGGCCCGGCGGTCGAGCGGATAAGAGCGACCGGCAATAGGTGTCATCTGAGTCTGCGAGTGGTGGGTCGGGCGTCCCAGCGGTAGAGGGTTCGGGCTCGAGTGATGAGCTGACGGATGGTGACGATGGCGGCGGCCAGGTACAGATAGA
>NZ_JBDPMC010000041.1:0-58846 GCF_039871625.1 Micromonospora sp. B11E3
CCTATTATCAACCCCAATCGCATCGTCATCGTCGACTACGGCCCTTCCTACTTCGCCGGGGAAAACGCGGAGAAGAATTTCCCACCCATCAAACAAGAAACCGACACCACGCCCCCACCGACCTGACCGGGACCCGGCGTTGTTTCGTTCGGGTGCGGCTCCTCTGCGGGGAAGATCATCGCCGTGTGAGGTTCCCCCGTCAGCGTGGAGGCCAGACCTAAGGGGATAGATGGTCATGGCTGAAACGAGAAGGCGGTTCGATAGGGAGTTCCGCGAGGGCGCGGTGCGGATCGTGCGGGAGACCGGCAAGCCGATCGCGCAGGGCGCTCGGGATCTCGGGATCAACGAGGGCACTGCACTCCCGCCGGTTGCTCGGCTACGCCACGAGCGACCGGCACGACGCCGATCTGACCACCGCATCCTTGTCGATGGCCGCCGCGACCCGCGGCGGCACGGTCGACGGGGTGATCTTCCACAGCGACCGCGGCAGCGAATACCGCGGCCAGCAGCTCGTCCGGGTCGGCGCGGGCCGCCAGGTCGGTGGCCGGACACTCCCGCCAGTGGCCCAGGCCGGAGGTGTGGGTGAGCCCCGGAACGGCAGGCCTCGGGGCGGCGGGCCCGGCCGCACGCTGCGGACGCCGAGCGGACGCGTCAGCCCTTCTCCAGGTACTCCGCGCGCTCCTCGTCGACCAGGGCGGCCACCGAGGCGGCGAGCGCCGGGTGTCGCTCCAGCTCCGGGTCCTCCTCGACCAGCGCGATCGCCTCGGCGCGGGCGTCCCGGATCAGGTCGGAGTCGCGCAGCAGCGACAGCAGCCGCAGGTGCGACCGGCGGCCGGACTGGGTGGCGCCCAGCACGTCGCCCTCGCGGCGCTGCTCCAGGTCGAGCTCGGCCAGCTTGAAGCCGTCCGTGGTGGAGGCGACGGCGTCGAGGCGTTCCCGGGCCGACGAGCCCTCGCCGGCCTCGGTCACCAGCAGGCACAGCCCGGGCGCGGAGCCCCGGCCCACCCGGCCGCGCAGCTGGTGCAGCTGGGACACGCCGAACCGGTCGGCGTCCAGCACGATCATCACGGTGGCGTTGGGCACGTCGACGCCGACCTCGACGACCGTGGTGGCGACCAGCACGTCCAGGTCGCCGGCGGCGAAGGAACGCATCACCGCGTCCTTCTCGTCGGCGGGCAGCCGGCCGTGCAGGACGCCGATCCGCAGCCCGTGCAGCGGCCCCTCGGCCAGCAGCGGGGCGACCTCGGTCACCGCGAGCGGCGGCCGCCGGCCGGTGTCGTCCTCGCGCGGGGCCTCCTCCTCCGACGCGGGGCCGTCACCGATGCGGGGGCACACGACGTACGCCTGGTGGCCCGCGGCGACCTCCTCGCGCAGCCGGCGCCAGGCCCGGTCGAGGAACGCCGGCTTCTCGGCGGCCGGCACCACGTGCGACGCGATCGGCGAGCGCCCCTGCGGGAGCTGGGTGAGCGAGGACACCTCCAGGTCGCCGTAGACGGTCATCGCCACCGTGCGCGGGATCGGGGTGGCCGTCATCACCAGCACGTGCGGCGGCTGGTCGGCCTTGGCGCGCAGCGCGTCGCGCTGCTCGACGCCGAACCGGTGCTGCTCGTCGACCACGACGAGGCCGAGGTCGTGGAAGTCGACGCCCTCGTACAGCAGGGCGTGGGTGCCGAGCACGATCCCGGCGCGGCCCTCCGCCACCTCGGCGAGCGCCCGGCGCCGGGCCGCCGCGCCGAGCGAGCCGGTGACCAGCTCGACCCGGGTGGCGCCGTCGGCCGCGCCCAGCTCCCCGGCGCGGGCGAGTGGGCCGAGCAGGTCGAGCATGCCCCGGTGGTGCTGGGCGGCGAGCACCTCGGTCGGGGCGAGCAGCGCGGCCTGCCCGCCGGCGTCGACGACCTGGAGCATCGCCCGCAACGCCACGACCGTCTTGCCGGAGCCGACCTCGCCCTGCAACAACCGGTGCATCGGGTGGGCGGTGGCCAGGTCGGCGGCGATCTCCGCGCCGACCGCCCGCTGGCCGGGGGTCAGCTCGTACGGCAGCCGCGCGTCGAACGCGTCGAGCAGGCCGCCCGGCTGTGCGGGGCGGGCCTGCGCCGGCCAGGCGGCGGCCCGGTGCTTGCGCTGCACCAGGGTGAGCTGCACGGCGAACGCCTCGTCCCACTTGAGCCGGCGGCGGGCCCGGTACAGGTCCTCCTTGCTGGACGGCCGGTGGATCTCGCGCAGCGCCGGGCCGATGCCGACCAGTTTGCGGGTGGCCCGGACGGTGGCCGGCAGCGGATCGTCCGGCGGGGTGAACGTGTCCAGCACCACCCGGACGCAGCGGGCGATCACCCAGGTCGGCACGGCCGCCGCGGCCGGGTACACCGGGATCAGCGCCCCGGCGAACTCCTCGACCTCCTCGTTGGCCGCCGCCTCGCCGTCGCCGCCCTCCCCGAGCAGCACGTACTCCGGGCCGTTGAGTTGGCGCTTGCCGCGGAACTCGGTGACCTTGCCGGCGAACAGCCCCCACCGGCCGGGGCGCAGCTCCCGCTCCCGCCACGCCTGGTTGCCGAAGAAGGTCAGCGTGAGCACCCCGCCGGAGTCGTCCCCGACGGTCACCTCCAGCAGGTTGCCCCGGCGCTGGCGCATCGGCCGTACGGCGGTGCGCTGCACCTGGGCCAGCACGGTGACCTGCTCGCCGACGTCCAGCGAGCGGATGTCGGTGTGCTCGCCGCGCTCGTCGTACCGGCGCGGGAAGTGGTAGATCAGGTCGCCGGCGGTGTGCAGGTCGAGGTGGGCGGCCAGGGCCTTGGCCGTCTTCTCCCCGACCAGCTTCTTCAGCGGCGTGTCGACCGTCGACGGCTCGGACGTCATTCGACCCCCACCAGGAGCGGATAGTGCGGCTGGCCGCCCGGGAACGCCTGGACCTCCACGAACGGCCAGCGCCGGGCGACGTGCTCGCGTACGGCGTCGGCCAGGCCCTCCGGGGCGTCGACACCGGTGAGCAGGGTGACCAGCTCGCCGCCGCCGCCGAGCATCCGGTCGACCACGGCGACGCAGGTGTCGGCCAGGTCGGCGCCGATCAGGTGCACCTCCCCCTCGACGAGGGCGAGCACGTCGCCGGGCCGGCAGGGGCCGGCGACCGTCAGCGCCTCCCGGCCGGCCCAGCAGACCTCGGCGTACCGGCAGGCCCCGGCGGCCTCGGCCATCGCGATCACGTCGTCGGAGAAGCGCCGCTTCGGGTCGCGCACGGCCAGCGCGGCGAGCGCCTGCACCGGCGAGCGGGTCGGCACCACGCTGACCTTCACCCCCAGCGCGTGCGCCTCCCGCGCGGCGGCGCTCGCCACGGCCTGGGTGTTCGGGTCGTTGGGCAGCACCACCACGCGGGCCGCGGCGGTGGCCCGGATCGCGTCGAGCAGCTCGCCGGTGGACGGGTTGCCCGGCACCACCGTCGCCCCCTCCCCCGTGAACAGCTCCGCGATGCCCGCGCCGGTGGCGACCACGACCGCCGCGCGGCCGTCGCCGGCCGGGGTCGGCGGGACCGCCGCGGCCTGGTCGGCGAAGCGGGTCACGGAGATCTGGTACGGCCGGCCGGCCACCACCCCCGCCTCGACCGCCGCGCCGACGTCGTTGACGTGCACGTGCACGTTCCAGGTGCCCGGCCCGTCGGCCCTGTCGCCGGCCACGACCAGCGAGTCGCCCAGCCCGGCGAGGGTCTGCCGCATCCGCTCGACCGCCTCCGGCTCGGCGTCGAGCAGGAACTGCACCTCGTACGCGTACTCGTCGGAGCCGGTCTCCCGCACGGCCACGGCGGGCTGGCGGACCCGGCGGGGCGCGGGGGCCGGCCGGTCCGGGCTCTCCCCCGTGACCACCTCGACCAGCGCGTCGAGCAGCAGGCAGAGCCCCCGGCCGCCGGCGTCGACCACCCCGGCGCGGGCCAGCGCCGGCAGCTGCTCGGGGGTGCGGGCCAGGGCGCGGGCCGCCTCGGCGGCCGCCGCCCGGGCCACCGCCCGCAGGTCGTCGGTGTCCGCGGCCTCGGCCGCGCGGGCCGCCGCGGCGACCACGCTGAGCAGGGTGCCCTCGACCGGCCGGGCGACGGCGGCGTACGCGGCGGTGGCCGCGTCACGCAGCGCGGCGGCGAGCTGCCGGCCCCGCACCACGGGCGCGGCGGCCAGGGCGTCGGCGAGGCCGCGCAGGATCTGCGACAGGATCACGCCCGAGTTGCCCCGGGCGCCGAGCAACGCCCCGCGCGCCATGAGCCGCAGCGCGTGCCCGTGCGCGGTGGGCCCGCCCTCGGGGAGGGTGTCCCGGTCCATCGTCAGGGCCTGCTGGGCCGAGGTGAGGGTGAGCACCAGGTTGGTGCCGGTGTCGCCGTCGGGGACCGGGTAGACGTTGAGGTCGTCGATCTCGCCCTGGTGGTCGCGCAGCGCGGCCAGCCCGCCCGCGCACCAGCGGCGCACCGCAGCGGCGTCCAGCGTGTCCAGCACGCCAGAAGCCTACTGGCGCGCACCGACACGCACCGATGCCGACCGGCCCGCCCCGGCGTGTCCCCGCCGGCCGTCGGCGGCGGCGCGGGTGCCCTGCCGGGGCCGGTTGGTCAGGCGCGGGGATCGTCGGGTAACCTGGCCAGGTTGCCCGGGCAGCGCCTGGCGGCGACCTCATGAACGTTTCAAACCCAGGAGTATCCCGTGGCTAGCGTGTGCGACGTCTGTGGCAAGGGACCGGGCTTCGGCCACAACGTGTCCCACTCGCACCGGCGGACCAACCGCCGCTGGAACCCGAACATCCAGTCGGTGCGTACCCCGGCCGGTGGCGGCACCACCCGGAAGGTGCAGGTCTGCACCTCCTGCATCAAGGCTGGCAAGGTCACCCGCGCCTGACGCGGGTAGCGCCGACCTCGTAACCTCGTCCAAGCCGGCGGGCCCTCGGGCCCGCCGGCTTGTCGTGCGTCTGGACCTGAGTCGTCTGCGACATCGCCTGGCGGCTCGGGGGTTCGAGGTTTGGCGTGCCGGGCGTGTCGGGCTGCGGCTCGGGCATGTCAGTCCGCTGCCTGTGGAGCTGCCCCGTCCATGCGCCCGCCCCGCCGCGCCCACACCGGCCGTCCCGCTCTGCCCCGCGCCGCGCGATCATGAGCTGTGCGGCGTCCACCGGGCCAAATGCCGCCGCCAACTCCATGATCATCAGGATGGCGTGGCCGGGCGGAGGCGGTGGCGTGGACGGGGCAACTCCACAGGCGCCGTACGACGTCCGCCCGACCGGCCGGGCCACCCCGTCAGCAACGCCCGGTCAGAGGGTACGGCCGAAGGAGATGCAGCCCGGGGAGTCGCGGTAGTAGCCGAAGTTGGGGATGCGCTCGTAGCCGGCCGAGGTGTACATGGCGACCGCCTCGGGCTGCTTGTCGCCGCACTCCAGCACGATCCGCTTGCGCCCCTGCTCCCGCGCCGACCGCTCGACGGCGGCGAGCACGGCCCGGGCGACGCCCCGGCCCCGGGCCGCCGGGGTCGTGTACATCCGCTTCACCTCGGCGGTGTCCCCGTCGTCGCCGTGGCTGCGCCAGCCGCCGCAGCCGACCGGCTCGCCGTCGACGTGAGCGATCAGGAACGCCCCGTGCGGCGGCTCGAACTCGGTGGCGTCGACGGGTGTGTCGTCGCCGCTGCCGCCGTAGCGCTCACCCAGGTCCACCAACGCGGCCCGGATCAACCGCTGCGCCTCCGGCGAATCGAAGCGGGCCGCGCGAATCTCGATCTCGCTCACGGGTGAAGGGTACGTCGCTGACCTGCGGATACCCGAGGTGCCCCTTACCGGAAGTGGTCCCAGCCGGCCGGGCCGGCGTACGGTTCGCCGTCCACCGTGACGCCCGCGCCGTCGGACACCCGGCCGACCTCCCGCCACGGCGCCGGCAGCGCCACCGCCGGCGGGAAGGTGGCGGCCAGCGCGTGGTCGTCGCCCCCGCCGAGGATCCAGGCGTACGGATCGACCCCGAGCGCCTGGGCGGCGTCGCGCATCTGCCGGGGCACCTCGAAGGCGTCCCGCCGCACGTCGATGCCGACCCCGCTGGCCTTGGCGACGTGCCCGAGATCGGCCAGCAGCCCGTCGGAGACGTCGATCATGGCGGTGGCGCCGAGCCGGGCGGCGTGCGGCCCGGCCGCGTACGGCACCTCCGGCCGCCGGTACGCCTCGACCAGCAGTTTCGGCGTGCGGAAGCCCCGGGAGAGCACGGTGTAGCCGGCGGCGGCGTACCCGCTGCGGCCAGCGACGGCGACCACGTCCCCGGGCCGCGCGCCCGAGCGGAGCACCGGGGCCCGGCCGCCCAGGTCCCCGAGGGCGGTGACCGCGACGGTCAGCGTCGGGCTGGCCGACATGTCCCCGCCGACCACGCTGGCGCCCACCGTGGCCGCCTCGGCCGCCAGCCCGTCGGCCAACTCCTCGGCCCACGCCGGGTCCAGGTCCGCCGGCATGCACAGCGCCACCAGCAGGGCGGTCGGGGTCGCCCCCATGGCCACGATGTCCGCCAGGTTGGCCGCCGCCGCCCGATGCCCCACGTCGCGGGCGCTGGACCAGTCCCGCCGGAAGTGCCGCCCCTCCACCAGCACGTCGGTCGACGCGGCGACCCGCGCGTCCGGCGCGGCCAGCACGGCGGCGTCGTCGCCCGGCCCGAGCAGGACGGCCGGGCCGTGGGTCAGCCGGGCGGTCACCCGGTCGATCAGTCCGAACTCGCCGATCCCGGCCACGCTCATGCCGGCACTCCGCTTCCCAACCCGATCAACCGCTTCCTGTCCTGCCCGCACCCGCCGTCGCGCCCGCCGCGCTCGCTCACCGCTGCTCCTTGGCCACCGATAGGGATCCGACCTGCTCCGTAAGGTAGTTTCACCCTTCGGGCCGCCCACGGGCGGCGACAGACGGAGGTCGAGTCGTGGTACAGGCGTACATCCTCATCCAGACGGAGGTCGGCCGGGCGCGTGACGTGGCCGGTCTGATCGCGGACCTTGCCGGCGTGGTGCGGGTCGACGCCGTCACCGGGCCGTACGACGTGGTCGTGCTCACCGAGGCGAACACCGTCGACGAGCTCGGCAGACTCATCGTCAGCAAGGTGCAGATGGTGCCCGGCATCACCCGCACCCTCACGTGTTCGGTGGTGCACCTGTAAGTGGACCAGATCACTTCCTCCCCCGACGAGAAGGCCCCGGCGCGGCGGAACCGCACGAACCGGGGTGCCGCGCTGCTGGCCACGCTGATCGCGGTGCCGGTGACGGTGGCCGTGGCCGGATTCACGTTCGCGAAGCTCGCCCCGGACGCCCCGACGTCCCAGCCCAGCCCGTCGGCGAGCGCCGCCCGGCCGCAGTCCACCGCGCCGGTCGAGATGGCCGCGCCGGCGCTGGCGGAGCGGCCGGCGACCGTCTGCCGCGCCCTGACGTCGCAGCTACCCGACGCGGTTCGCGATCTGCGGCAGCGGCCGGTCACCGCCGGCGCCGAGCAGAACGCCGCGTACGGCGATCCCGCGCTGACCGTCGCCTGCGGCGGCACGGAGCCCACCCCCGGGCAGACCGACGACGTCTGGGTCGTCAACAAGGTCTGCTGGTACGCGGCCGAGGGGCCCGACGCCACCGTGCTCACCACCCTGGACCGGGAGACCGCCGTACGGGTCACCGTGCCCCGCACGTACGGAGCGGCGCTGCAGTGGGTGAGCCCGATCGCCGACACGGTGGTCGCCACGGTGCCCTCCGGCGGCACCGCCCCGGCCGGCTGCTCGGGCTGACCCGGCACCGTTACCGCCGGCCCGCCCGGCGGGCCCGAGGCACCCCCCGGCGGCCTACCCGGATCGCCCGACGCCGTTCCCGACGGTCTGCCCGGCTGATGCGGAAGCCGGGCGGGCTGTCGGGCCCGCCCGGTGCGCGACGCGCTCAGCGACGCCTCAGTGCAGGCCGACGCCGCGCCGCTGCGCGGTGCGGATCAGGCGGGTGACCAGCTTCGGGTACTCCAGGCCCGAGGCCGCCCACATCATGGGGAACATCGAGGTCGGGGTGAACCCGGGCATGGTGTTGATCTCGTTGAGGTAGACGTCCAGCTCCGGGGTGACGAAGAAGTCGACCCGGGCGAGCCCGGCGCAGTCCAGCGCGGCGAACGCCCGGACGGCGTACGCCTGGATCTGCCGGGCGACGTGCTCGGGCAGCTCGGCCGGGATGTCGTAGTCGGGCTCGGAGAGGTACTTGGCCTCGAAGTCGTACCAGCCGTGGTCCCCGCCGACCCGGACCTCGGCCAGCAGGGACGCCTCGGCGCCGCCCACGGCCTCGCTCTCCAGCACGCCGCACTCGATCTCGCGGCCGACGATCGCCGCCTCCACCAGCACCTTCGGGTCGATCTCCCGGGCCGCGGCGACGGCGGCGTCCAGGCCGGCCCAGTCGTCGACCTTGGTGATGCCGAACGAGGAGCCGGCCCGCGACGGCTTGACGAAGACCGGCAGGCCGAGGCGCCGCTTGTCCTCCTCCGACAGGGTCATCCCGTTGCGCAGCACCGCGTACGGGCCGACCGGGATGCCGTCGGCGGCGCAGAGCTTCTTGGTGAACTCCTTGTCCATGGCGGCCGCGGAGGCGAAGACGTTCGCCCCGACGTACGGGATGCCGGCCATCTCGAGCATCCCCTGGATGGTGCCGTCCTCGCCGTACGCGCCGTGCAGCACGGGGAAGACCACGTCGACGTCGGCGAGTGCCCGGGGGCCCTCGACCGGGTCGAGCACCAGCAGCCCGTTGCCGGTCGGGTCGGCGCGCAGCACGAGGTCGCTGCCCGCCTCGGCGGTGATCTCCGGCAGCCGCCGGGCGGTGATCGCCAGCTCGCCCGGGTCGCCGCTGGTCAGCACCCACTTGCCGGCCCGGGTGATGCCCACGGGGACCACCTCGAACTCGTCCGGGTCAAGAGCGCCCAGCACGCTGCCGGCGGTGACGCAGGAGATGCCGTGCTCGGGGCTGCGGCCGCCGAAGACGAGGGCCACGCGGGTCTTGCCTGGGGTGGTCACTCGGTCACCCTTTCGTTCGCGACTGCGAGGGCTCGTGGTGCTCGCCGGTGGCGGTCACCCGGTTGACCCTACTGTGCGTGGCAGGACGCCGAAGGCATACCCGGGGAGATGTGACAGCACACCGCAATCGGTCAGCCGCGGCTATACCGTACGTGACCGCGCCGGGGCGTACCCGGGAAAGGCGCGAACGGCGAGGGCGGCGCGGACGGCCGGGGCGGCGGGTCAGCCGCCGCCGTAGCGGCGGCCCACGGCGACCACCTTGACCCGCTGCCGGCCGGCCCGGACCATGCCCAGCGCCATGAACGCGCCGGCGATCCGGTCGGCGGCCTCCCGGCTGCTCGCCCCGACCACCTGGCGCCTGCGCTCCGGGGCGCGCCGCTCGTCGCGGACGGCACCGTCGAGGAACGGCCGGACGTCGGTGAGCACCACCAGAAACCGGGTCATCCCCGCCCCCCGGCACCGCCCCACCAGCAGGCGCTCCCCGTCATGTGAGCCCCTTCCGTGCGTCGTGGGGCGGCACGCGGCGATCGGGTGGGGGGAGAGCACCCTGTCCCGGTACGAGAACGCCCAGACGCTGGTCAGCCCGGCCACGGTGTCCTACTCGTACCTGCTGGACCGGCGCACCATCGACTTCATCGCCCTGGAGGCCGAGGCCACCGGCATCGCCAACTTCGAGCCGTCGGTGGTGCCCGGCCTGCTCCAGACCGCCGACTACATCCGTGGGGTGATGCGGGGCGGCCCGCACACCCTCGGCGACGACCAGGTCGAGCAGCGGGTCCACTTGCGACTCGACCGCCAGCAGCGGCTCACCGAGGCCGACCCGCCGATCCTCGACGCGATCATCGACGAGGCCGCGCTGCTGCGCCCGGTGGGCGACCAGGCCGTGATGGAGGGGCAGCTGCGCCACCTGCTGAAGATGGCCGAGCTGCCCAACATCACCGTCCAGGTGATCCCGCTGTCCGCCGGTTACCACCGGGGCACCCGGGGCTCCCTGCACATCCTGGAGTTCGCCGACCCGGAGGACCCGCTCATCGCCTCGGTCGAGACGGTGGCCGGGCAGATGGTCCTCGACCGACCCGGTGACCTGCGCACCTGCACCAAGATCATGGAGCACCTGCGGACGGTCGCGCTCACCCCCGCGGCCAGCCGCGACCAGCTCCTGCAACTTCTGAAGGGACGGTAGGACGATGACCCCGACGACGAGCGCGGCGCTGGCCGCGGCGCGGTGGCGCAAGAGCCGCCGCAGCGGCGACGAGGGCGCCTGCGTGGAGATGGCCGTCGTACCCGGGGCGGTCGCCGTCCGCGACTCGAAGGACCCGACCGGGCCGGCCCTGCTCTTCCGGCCGGCCGCGTGGGCCTCGTTCGCCGCGGCCCCGCCCCGTCGCTGACCGCCGCAGGCGCGGCACCTGGCCGTCCGCCACCGGCGGCCCCTGATCGTGGCCCACCCGCCGCCCGGTCCGCACCGCCGGGTCGACGAGTGGGCCACCCGCCGTTGCGCCGCGCCCCGCGCGGCGGAAGGCTCCGAAGTGGAGGCGCGGGGTCCAGGTCGTCAACCCGGGCGGCGGCCGAGCACCGCCGTGGCGTCCAGGTCCTCGTCGTGGACGACGGACGGCACCAGCCCCAGGCCGGTCAACACCGCGCGGTACGCGTCGACCTGGCGCCCGCTGACCTCGACCGCCAGGTGCCCGCCCGGCGCGAGCCAGTCGACCGCTCCCCGCGCCACCCGGCGCAGCACGGCCAGCCCGTCCCGCCCGCCGTCCAGCGCCACCGGGGCCTCGTACAGCCGCGCCTCGGGCGGCAGCAGCGGCACCGCCTCCGTCGGCACGTACGGGGCGTTGGCGACCACCAGGTCGAGCCGGCCGCGCCGTTCGGGCGGCACGGCGTCGAACAGGTCGCCCTGGTAGACCGGCACGCCGAGGTGGGCGAGGTTGCGCCGGGCGCAGGCGACCGCGGCCGGGTCCAGGTCGGCGGCGGCGAGCCAGCGGGGGCGCAGCCGCCCGGCGAGCACCAGCGCGGCGGCCCCCGACCCGCAGCAGAGGTCGAGCACCGCGGCGCCGGGGCGGGTGGCCGCCGCGGCGGCCGAGACGAGCAGGGCGGTACGGGCCCGCGGGACGAACACGCCGGGATCGACGCCGACCCGCAGGCCGCAGAACTCGGCCCAGCCGAGCAGGTGCTCCAACGGCTGCCCGGCGGCGCGCCGGTCGACGAGGTCGGCGAGCCGCTCGGGCGAGTCGGCGGCGGAGATGAGCAGGTCGGCCTCGTCCTCGGCGAAGACGCAGCCGGCGGCGCGTAGGCGGGTGACGACGGCGGAACGGTCGGGGCGGCACTGCATGGATGTCACGGGAAGCTCCGGGGTCGCTCGGCGGCGCTCCCGTGGGCGGCCTACCGAGAGGGCGGCACGGGCCCGGGGCGGAGCGCCGGTCCTGCTTGCTGGTGGATCGGTCTCACCTCCTCCCGTTCGGGGCCCGGTGCGGGCGCGCTCACGATACCCTGCCGCGTCTCCGGCCACGGCCCGCGCCCCCGGCCGCCGCCGGACGAGAAGGGAACCCCGCAGCGTTGACAGAAGGCCCTTACCCGAGGGCGGCCGTGACGTCGGCGAGCAGGTCGGCGGTGTCCTCGATCCCGCAGGAGAGTCGGACGAAGCCCGGCGCGGTGTCGTCGCCCCACTGCGCCCGACGGTCCGCGGTGGTGTGCAGGCCGCCGAACGAGGTCGCCGCGCCCACCAGCCGGGCCGCGTCGAGGAACCGGGCGACCCGCTCGGCGCTGCCCAGGTCGAACGAGAGCACCCCGGGCAGCCGCCGCATCTGCGCCGCCGCCACCGCGTACGCGGGGTCGCCGGGCAGGCCCGGCCAGCGCAGCCCGGCGACGTCGGGCCGGTCGGCGAGCAGGTGGGCCAGCGCCTCGGCGTTGGCCGACTGCCGGGCCAGCCGCAGGTCCAGGGTGGCCAGCGAGCGGTGCGCCAGCCAGGCGTCGAAGGCCCCGGGCACCGCGCCGGTGACCGTCCGCCAGGCGGTGACCGGGCCCAGCAGGTCGGGCGTACGGGTCGCCACGTAGCCGAGCAGCAGGTCGGAGTGGCCGGTCAGGGCCTTGGTGCCGGAGGCGACCACCAGGTCGGCGCCGAGGTCGAGCGGGCGCTGTCCGAGCGGCGTGGCGGTGGTGTTGTCCACCGCGACGAGGGCACCGGCGGCGTGCGCGTCCCGGGCCAGGGCGGCGACGTCGACGACGTCCAGGCCCGGGTTCGCCGGGGTCTCCACCAGCACCAGCCGCACCCCGTCGAACGACGGGTACGGCCCGACGGTCGGCGCGAGGTGCACCCGCACGCCGATCCCGGCGAGGGTGTCCGCGGCGAACGCCCGCACCGGGAAGTACCCGTCGGCGGGCAGCACCACCGCGTCCCCGGGGCGCAGCAGCGCCAGCAGCAGACCGGTGATCGCGGCCTGCCCGCTGGCGAAGACGCGGCAGTCGCCGCCCTCCAGCTCCCCGATCGCCGCCTCCAGCAGCCGGCGGGTCGGGTTGTCGGGGCGGCCGTACCCGTTCGCGGCGGCGGCCGGCCCCTGCCACGGGTCGAGGTGGTACGGCGCGGCGAGGACCGGCCCGGGCAGGAACGGCTGACCCGGCACCGGGTCGGGCAGGCCGGCCCGGACGCACCGGGTGCCGTCGCCGTCGCTGATCCCGTCGGTCACGCCGCCCCCCTACTCGTACGACTCGGGCTTCGCGGTGCGGCTCATCAGCGCGTCGACGGCCAGCCGCGGGTCCATGCCCTCGTGGCAGATCCGCTCGATCTGCTCGGTGATCGGCATCTCCACCCCGTGCGCCCGGGCCAGGTCCCGGATCGCCAGGCAGCTCTTCACGCCCTCGGCGGTCTGCCGGGTGGCCGCCTGCGCCTGCTCCAGGGTCTCCCCCCGGCCCAGGTGCTCCCCGAATGTCCGGTTACGGGCCAGCGGCGACGAGCATGAGGCCACGAGGTCGCCCATCCCGGCCAGGCCGGCGAACGTGATCGGGTCCGCGCCGAGCGCCACCCCGAGGCGGGCCGTCTCGGCCAGTCCCCGGGTCATCAGCATCGCCCGGGTGTTGTCGCCGAAGCCCATCGCGGTCGCGATCCCGTACGCCAGGGCGATCACGTTCTTGACCGCCCCGCCCAGCTCGCAGCCGATCACGTCGTCGTTCGTGTACGGCCGGAAGTACGGCGTACGGATCGACGCCTGGACGAGCCGGGCCCGGCGGTCGTCGGTGCCGGCGACCACGGTCGCGGCGGGCTGCTCGGCGGCGATCTCGGGGGCCAGGTTGGGGCCGGAGACCACCACCACCCGGCTCGGCGTGACCCCGGCGGTCTCCACGATCACCTCGCTCATCCGCCTGGTGGTGCCCAGCTCGATGCCCTTCATCAGGGAGACCAGCGTCGCGTCGGGGTGCAGGTGGCCGGTCCACTCGGCGAGGTTGGCGCGCAGCGTCTGCGACGGCACGGCCAGCACCACGAGCTCCGCGCCGGTGATCGCCTCGGCGGCGTCGCCGGTCGCCGTGACCCGCTCGGGAAGCCGCAGGTCCGGCAGGTAGTCCGGGTTGTGCCGGCGCAGCCGGATCGCCTCGGCCACGGGCCGCCGGCGGGCCCAGACCGTCACGTCCCGCCCGGCGTCGGCGAGGATCTTGGCGAACGCCGTACCCCAGGAGCCGGCGCCCAGGACGGCCACGTGCCCGCTCACGCCGCCGCCTCGCTTCGCTCCCCGGCGGCGCGAGACGCCACGCTACCGAGCCCAATGGTTCGCTCGCTACGCCCGCTCACGCCGCCGCCTCGCTTCGCTCCCCGGCGGCGCGAGACGCCACGCTACCGAGCCCAATGGTTCGCTCGCTACGCCCGCTCACGCGGCGCCTCCCCGCTCCTGTTGCGGACGGGCGGCGGCGGACCGGGACGGGCGCTGCCACAGCGGTGGCGGGGTGCCGCCGCGGATCTCGGCGAGCATGTCGCGCAGGCGCAGCATGATGGCGTCGGTCATCTCCTCGAGGGTGGCCCTGGTGGGCGCGGCGCCGGCCCACCGGCTCAGGTCCACCGGCGGCCCGGCGACCACGGTCACCGGGATCCGGGGCCGCAGGCTGAGCCGCTTGGTGCGCGGGTCGAAGATCCGCTCCGGGCCCCACATGGCGACCGGGATCACCGGGGCGCCGGTGGCCAGCGCCAGCCGCGCCGCCCCGGTCTTGCCCCGCATCGGCCACAGCTCCGGCTCGCGGGTCGTGGTGCCCTCCGGGTAGATCACCACGGCGCCGCCCTCGCGCAGCGCGGCGACCAGGGCGTCCAGCGACTTCGCCGCGTCGACGGTGCCGCGTTCCACCGGGATCTGCCGGCACCAGTGCAGGATCCGGCCCACCAGCGGCAGCCGGAACAGGCTGGCCTTGCCGAGGAACTGCGGCCAGCGCCCGGCGTCGTAGACGAAGTGCGCGGAGACCAGCGGGTCCGCGTGCGAGAGGTGGTTCGGCACGATGATGACACCGCCGTCGCGGCGCAGGTGCTCCATGCCCCGCCAGGTGCGCCGTGTCCAGACCACCATCACGGGCTTGACCACCACCACGGCGAACCGTTGCCAGAATCCCAGCCTGCGCCGCGTCACCCTGCCTCCTCGTAGCCCCGACCCCCGGCCGCACCCGCCCGCGCCGCCCGCAGCGAAATCATGCCTGCTCGCCCGGGGTACGGCCAGTGAGGGTACCGCTGCCCGACTGGCAGGATTGTGCCGTGCGGCAGCGGACCTGGACTGTGGTGGTGCCGGTGAAGCGCCTCGGCGTGGCGAAGAGCCGCCTGCGCGGGGCGCTGCCGGGCGTACCGCACGAGGAGTTGGCGCTGGCCCTGGCGGCCGACACGGTCGCCGCGGCGCGGGCGTGCCCGGCGGTCGCCGACGTGGTGGTGGTCACCGACGACCCGCGGGTGGCGGCGGCGGCCGGCGCGGCGGGCGCGCGAACGGTGCCGGACGCGCCGGACGCGGGCCTGAACGCCGCCTTCCGGCACGGCGCCGGGGTCGCGACCGCGAACGGCGGCGCCTGGGTGGTGGGACTCACCGCCGACCTGCCGGCGCTGCGCCCGGACGAGTTGGCCGCCGCGCTGGTCGCGGTCGCCGCCGGCCCGTCGGGGGTACGCCGGTTCGTGGCCGACGCCCCGGGCAGCGGCACCGTGCTGCTCGCCGCGCCGCCCGGCGTGCCGCTGGACCCCCGGTTCGGGGCGGGCTCGGCGGCGGCGCACCTGGCCAGCGGCGCGCTGCCGCTGGCCGGAGACTGGCCCACCCTGCGCCGGGACGTGGACACCGCCGCGGACCTGGCGGCGGCCGCCCGGCTCGGGCTCGGGGCGCGCAGCGCCGCCCTGGCCGCCGCCGGCCGGCCGGCCTGACCCCGCCGGTGTACGGTGCTGGCATGCAGGGCACGGTGGCCACCTACGACGCGGCGACGCGCAGCGGCGTGCTGCTCCTGGACGACGGCACCGAGCTGGCCTTCCCCGCTCGCGCCTTCGACGCCTCCGGGCTGCGGCTGCTGCGGCTCGGCCAGCGCGTCCGGGTCGAGACGGACGCCGCCGGGGAGATCGTCCGGGTGACGTTGCCGACGATGCCCTGACGTACCGGCCCGAGTTCATTTTGCGTTAACCGGGTTCGGGTGATTATGAGCGGGTGAGCACCCCTCGCGAGCCCCGCGCCAGCCGGCCCGACGACAGCCGGGACTCCCCCGGCGATCCCGCGTTCGCCCGCAACGGGGCCCGCCCGCGCGGCGCCGACGGCCGGTTCCGCGGCCACGAGAACGCCGAGGACGACGCGGTGACCGCCGGGCCCGCCGCCGCGGCCGCCTCCGCCGGCCTGGAGGAGGTCCTCGACCCGGTGTCCGAGGCGCCGCCCGCGGCCCCGGCGGCGGCTGGCCCCGACCAGGTGGCCAGCCTCGATCAGGCGGCCACTCCCGACCAGGCGGCCGGTCCCGACGACGAGCCGCCGGCACCCGAGCCGCTGCCCGACGACCGGTTCTTCAACCGGGAGCTGTCCTGGCTCGACTTCAACGCCCGGGTCCTCGCCCTGGCCGAGGACCCCCGCACCCCGCTGCTGGAGCGGGTGAAGTTCCTGGCCATCTTCGCCAGCAACCTCGACGAGTTCTACATGGTGCGGGTGGCGGGCCTGAAGCGCCGCCTGTCGGCCGGCCTGCCGGTGCGCGGCGGCGACCGGCTGCCGCTGCGCACCCAGCTGGAGCTGATCGCCGAGAAGAGCGCCACGCTGGTCGCCCGGCACGCCGCCTGCTTCGTGGACGACGTGCTGCCGAGGCTGGCCGCCGAGGACATCCGCATCCTGCGGTGGAGCGACCTGGGCGCCCCCGAGCGGGAACGGCTGCGCACCTACTTCCGGGAGCACGTCTTCCCGGTGCTCACCCCGCTGGCGGTGGACCCGGCGCACCCGTTCCCGTACATCTCGGGCCGGTCGCTGAACCTGGCCGTCACGGTCCGCGACCCGGACGGCGGCTCGGAGCTGTTCGCCCGGGTCAAGGTGCCGAACAACGTGCCGCGCTTCGTCCGGGTCGACCGGGACGCCCCCGGCGTGCGGGTACTGCCGGTGGAGGAGCTGATCTCGGTGCACCTGGGGCAGCTCTTCTCCGGGATGCAGGTGGTGGAGTGCCACCTGTTCCGGGTCACCCGCAACGCCGAGGTCGAGGTCGACGAGGACCGCGACGAGGATCTGCTCCAGGCCCTGGAACGGGAGCTGGCCCGCCGCCGGTTCGGCCCCCCGGTACGCCTGGAGGTCGCCGCCTCCATCTCCGATTACATGCTGGAGCTGCTGGTCCGCGAGCTGGACATGGACGCCCAGGACGTGCTGCGGGTGCGCGGCCTGCTCGACCTGTCCGCGCTGTGGCAGCTCTACGGCGAGGCCGACCGTCCCGACCTGACGGACCCGCCGTTCGTGCCGGCCACCCACCCCCGGCTCACCGAGGGCGAGGTGCCGCGCAGCGTCTTCGCCACGCTGCGCGACGGCGACGTGCTGGTGCACCACCCGTACCATTCGTTCGCGACCAGTGTGCAGCGGTTCATCGAGCAGGCCGCCGCCGACCCGAACGTGCTGGCCATCAAGCAGACCCTCTACCGCACCAGCGGCGACTCCCCGATCGTCGACGCGCTGGTCGACGCCGCCGCCGCCGGCAAGCAGGTGGTGGTGCTGGTCGAGCTGAAGGCCCGCTTCGACGAGGTGGCGAACATCGGCTGGGCGCGCACGCTGGAGCGCGCCGGCTGCCACGTCGTGTACGGGCTGGTGGGCCTCAAGACGCACTGCAAGACGGCCCTGGTGGTCCGCCAGGAGGGCAACCAGATCCGCCGCTACTGCCACATCGGCACGGGCAACTACCACCCGAAGACCGCCCGGTTGTACGAGGACTTCGGCGTGCTCACCGCCGACCCGGAGGTCGGCGCCGACCTGACCGACCTGTTCAACGTGCTCACCGGCTACAGCCGGCAGACCGCGTACCGGCGGCTGCTGGTGGCCCCGCAGGGCATCCGCCGGGGGCTGATCGACCGGATCGAGCGGGAGATCGCCCACGTCCGGCTGGGCGTGCCGGGGCTCGTGCAGATCAAGGTGAACTCGCTGGTCGACGAGGAGGTCGTCGACGCGCTCTACCGGGCGTCCCGGGCCGGGGTGCACGTCGACCTGCTGATCCGGGGCATGTGCACGCTGCGGCCCGGGGTGCCGGGGCTGTCGGACAACATCCGCGTCCGCTCGATCCTCGGCCGGTTCCTGGAGCACTCCCGGGTGTTCCGGTTCGGCAACAACGGGCAGGCGGAGTTCTGGATGGGCTCGGCGGACCTGATGCACCGCAACCTCGACCGGCGGGTGGAGGCGCTGGTGCAGGTGAGCGACCCGGTGGCGCGGGCCGAGCTGGACCACGTGCTCACCGCCGCGTTCAGCCCGGACGTGGAGGCGTTCGAGCTGGCCGGGGACGGCAGTTGGACGCGGCACACCGGGGCGCCGGAGGCGCCGCCGACCCATCTGCAGGACCTGCTGCTGCGCCGCGTCGGCGGCACGGCCGGTTGACCCTAGGCTGGGCGGATGGCGGAGCAGCAGGACGCGATCCGGGCGGCGGGCGGGGTGGCCTGGCGCCCGGACGGCGACGACGTGCGGGTCTGCCTGGTGCACCGCCCCCGGTACGGCGACTGGTCGCTGCCGAAGGGCAAGCTGGACCCGGGCGAGCACCCGTTGACGGCGGCGGTGCGGGAGCTGGCCGAGGAGGCCGACGTGCGGGCCGTGCCGCAGGTGCGGCTGCCCAGCGCCCGGTACCGCAGCGAGGGCCGGCCCAAGGTGGTCGACTTCTGGTCGATGCGGGTGGTCGGCGAGGGCGGGTTCCAGCCCGACACGGAGGTCGACGAGGTCCGCTGGCTGCCCGTCGACGACGCCGTACGCCTGGTCAGCTATCCGCACGACGGTCAGGTGCTGGCGGCGTTCGCTGCCCTGCCCCCGGTGACCGGGACGGTGGCGCTGGTCCGGCACGGCCACGCCGGCAGGCGCGGCACCTGGACCGGCCCGGACGCCGGCCGCCCGCTCGACGCGACCGGCTGGGCCCAGGCGCACCGCCTGGCGCCCCTGCTCGCCCTGCTGCGGCCGGCCCGGCTGCTCTCGGCGTCCGCCCGGCGGTGCGTGCAGACCCTCGACCCGGCCGCCGCCCTGCTCGACCTGCCCATCGAGGTGACGGGCGACCTCGACGAGCCGGTGGGCGGCCAGGACCCGGACGAGCGGGCCCTCGCGGCCGCGGCGTGCCTCGCCGAGCTGGCCGCCGCCGGGGAGCCGGTCGCGGTGTGCAGCCAGGGCAAGGTGATCCCGGGCGCGCTGGAACACCTCGCCGGGCGCCCCGGTGACTACGTCACGCCGAAGGGCGGCGGCTGGCTGCTCGCCTTCGCCGCCGACCGCCTCGTCGCCGCCGACCGCCTGTGAGGGACGCGCGACGGCTCAGGGCGGCGGCGGGTGGACGGTCACCGCGACCGGCAGGTGGTCGCTGGCCGTGCTGCGCGGCGCCGCCGGACCGCTGACCGCCGTCCCCGGCGTCACCAGGACGTGGTCGATCTGCGCCCGGGGGTCGTCGGCCGGGCTGGTCGGCAGCGGACGGGCCGCGGCCAGCGCGTCGACGAGCCCGGCGCGGGTGAACTCCGCGTACGCGGGCGCGCCCGGCTCGGTGTTCAGGTCGCCGGCGACCACCAGCGGGCGGCCGTGCGCGTACCCGAGGGCGAAGTCGGCCACCGCCCGGGCCTGCGCCACCGGCTCCCGCCCGGGCGGCGGTTGCAGGTGGGTGGCGACCACCGCGAGTCCCGCGCCGCCGCCGAGGTCGACGGTGACGCCGAGCGCCTGCGCCCCGGTGGGCGCGCCGACCGGCGCGAGCCGCCGGGTCCGGGCCGACGCCAGCGGGAGGTCGCTGAGCACCGCGTCGCCCCAGAGCGGGTCGGCTGCCGGCGCGAAGACGTACGTCATGCCGAGCCGTTCCGCCAGCAGCGTGAGGGTGTCGTGGCCGCCGTTGAGCAGCCAGCCCCGGTCCACCTCGCTGAGCACCACCACGTCGGGCCGCTGCCCCGCCACGACGCGGGCCAGCCCGTCCGGGTCGAGCCGCCCGTCGAGGCCGTACCCCATCCGGACGTTGTACGCCACCATTCGCACCTGCGCGGGCGGCGGCCCGTGATGGCGGGACGCGGCCGGGGCGGCGTGGGACAGGCCGGACGCGACGAGGGCGCACAGGAGCCCGCTTGCGGCGATCCGGGCCGCCACGGCGGGCCGCCGCGGCTGTGGGCGCGAATGGGGGCCGGCGGCACCGGGGGCGAGGGCCACGACGGCGGCGAGGCCGGCCACGGCCACCGGCACGGCCCCGTTCGGGTAGCCCAGGTCGTAGGCGGCCGTCCCGGCCAGCGCCGCGAGCGGACCCCACAGTCGGGCGTACCCCCGGGGTGGCCGGGCCAGTGCCGCGAACAGGAACAGGGCGACGGCCCCGGCGAACAGCAACGGCAGGTCACCGGCGGCCGGCGGGCGGGCGAGCCCGTCGGCGGGCCCACGCCGGTAGGACGAGGCCGTCCCCGCCACCGCCGGGGACAGCGCCACCATGCCGGTGAGCAGCAACGCCGGGCCGGCGAGCAACCACACCCGCGCGCCGCCCGGACGCGCCCGCGCCGCGCGCCTCCGCGGCGACGCCGGCCGCACGGTCCCGGCCAGGAAGAGTGCCACGAGCGCGCCGCTGCCGGCCCAGCCGGCCCACCCGGAGCGCCACACCAGGTCGTACGTGCCGAGGGCCGCGTGGGTGACCGCGCCGAGCGCCAGCCCCAGCCCGGTCGCTGGCCGGGCCGCCCGCTCGGCGGTGCCGGCGAGCCAGACCAGCCCGGCGAGGAGGCCGGCGGTGGCCAGCCAGAGCTGCGTACGGCCGCCCGGGGCGGCGGTCAGCGCGAGCCGGGCGGCGGCCAGCGCCACGGCGGCCACAGCCGCGACCGGGCGGGCGCCGATCCGGCGGACCAGCGCCGGGGCGGCCAGGGCGAGCAGGAACCAGCCGAGCGCGTACGCGCCCAGCAGCGCGGCGGGGGTGGCGGCGGCCTGCCCGAAGACGGTGATGACGGACGGGAGGAAGACGCGCAGCACGTCCGTCAGGACGACGACGCCGAGGGCGAGCGTGGCGGTGTCCAGGTGGCGGTGGCGCACGGGATGCCTTTCGCCGACCGGTGGTGGTGCGGCGATTCTGCGTGCGCGGGGCGGTCCCGGTCAACGGCCGGCGAGCACGCCCGCGACGCGCCCGCTCCGTACGCGAGAAAGGGCGCCCACCGCGCTGGTGGCCGCCCTTTCGCTCGTTGATTCTCTCCGTCTCCGGCCGCTCAGCGAGTGGTGGTCGCCTTCCTGGCCGCGGACTTCCTCGCCGGCGCCTTCTTGGCCGCCGTGCTCTTGGTCGCCGCGCTCTTGGTCGCCGCGCTCTTGGTCGCCGCGCTCTTGGTCGCCTTGGTGGTGGTCTTCTTCGCGGGGGCGGCCTTCTTGGTGGCCGCCGTGGTCTTCTTCGCCGGCGCGGCCTTCTTCGCCGGTGCCGCCTTCTTGGCGGCGGTGGTCTTGGCCGCCTTCGCCGCGGTGGTCTTCTTGGCCGCGGTCGTCTTCTTCGCCGCGGTCGTGGCCTTGGCTCCGGCCGCCTTCGCGCCGGCCGCCTTGGCACCCGCCGCCTTCGCGCCCGCCGCCTTGGCACCGGCGGCCTTGGCGCCAGCGGCCTTCCCGGCGGTGGCGGCGGTGGCAGCGGTCTTCTTCGCCGCCACCGTGTTCTTCGGCACCTTGCCGCTGGCCACCATCTCCTTGAAGCCGGCGCCGGGCCGGAAGGTCGGGACGGATGTCTTCTTGACCTTCACCGCCTCGCCTGTTCGCGGGTTGCGCGCTGTTCGGGCGCCCCGGACGCGCTTCTCGAACGCTCCGAATCCGGTGATCGCCACCTTCTCGCCCTTGGTGACCGCCGCCTGGACCTCAGCGAGGACCGCGTCGAGCGCGGCCGTCGCCGTCTTCCGGTCCCCCAGGCGAACGGCGAGCGCCTCGATGAGCTCGGCCTTGTTCACGACTTCCTCCCGATTGTGCAACTGACTCGACGCGAGCCATTCTGCGCGCACGGTATGCCCTGTGCTGCCTGGACACAAACATTCGGTGGAAAAAAGGCCTTGTGTCGCAACGGATTCGCCCCCACCGGCCGTGCCGGTGGGGGCGGAAACCGATGCCGGATCGGGCGTCCGGCTATGCCACGGAGGGCATGAACGGGGGCCGGGTGCGCTCGTACGCGCCGATCTCGGCCTCGTGCCGGAGGGTGAGTCCAATGTCGTCCAGCCCCTCCATCAGCCGCCAGCGGCTGAAGTCGTCAAGCGGGAACGACCAGGCGGCGTCCCCGGCCCGGACCTGCCGAGAGGTGAGGTCGACGGTCACCGGGGTGGTCGGGTCGGACTCGACGAGGTTCCAGAGTTCCTCGACGGCTTTCAATTCCAACTCGACCGGTAGGAGACCCTCCTTCAACGCGTTGCCCCGGAAGATGTCGCCGAAACGAGGCGAGACCACCGCCTGGAAGCCCCAGTCCCGAAGCGCCCACACGGCGTGCTCCCGGGAGGACCCGGTGCCGAACTCCGGGCCGGCCACGAGAATCGACGCACCCGAATACGCAGGGTCGTTCAGAACGAATGCGGGATCCTCCCGCCAGGCGCTGAAGAGCCCGTCGGCGAATCCGGTACGGGTCACCCGCTTGAGGTACACGGCGGGGATGATCTGATCGGTGTCCACGTTGGAACGACGCAGCGGCACGGCGGTGCCGGTGTGCACGGTGAACTTGTCCATCTGTCGCGGCTGCCCTTCTACAGGTCGGCGGGGGCGGCCAGCCGGCCGACCACGGCGGTGGCGGCGGCGACCGGCGGCGAGACCAGGTGGGTGCGTCCGCCCCGGCCCTGGCGGCCCTCGAAGTTGCGGTTGGAGGTCGAGGCGGAGCGCTCACCGGGGGCGAGCGTGTCCGGGTTCATGCCCAGACACATGGAGCAACCGGCGAAGCGCCACTCGGCGCCGGCATCGGTGAAGACCTTGTCCAGCCCCTCGGCCTCGGCGGCCTCCCGGACGGCGGCCGAGCCGGGCACCACGAGCATCCGTACGCCGTCGGCGACCTTGTGCCCGCGCAGCACGTCGGCCGCGGCGCGCAGGTCCTCCAGCCGGCCGTTGGTGCAGGAACCGACGAAGACCACGTCGACGGCCAGGTCCCGCAGCGGGGTGCCCGGGGTGAGGTCCATGTACTCCAGGGCCCGGCGCGCGGCGGTCCGCTCGGCGTCGGTGCCGAACTCCTCCGGGTCGGGCACGGCCGAGCCGAGCGGCGCGCCCTGCCCGGGGTTGGTGCCCCAGGTGACGAACGGGGTGACGGTGCTCGCGTCCAGGGTCACCTCGGCGTCGAAGGTCGCGCCCTCGTCGGTGACCAGCGTCCGCCAGTACGCCACGGCGGCGTCCCAGTCGGCCCCGCGCGGGGCGTTGGGCCGTCCCTTCAGGTACGCGAAGGTGGTCTCGTCCGGCGCGATCATCCCGGCCTTGGCGCCCCACTCGATGGACATGTTGGCGACCGTCATCCGCCCCTCCATGGACAGCGACCGGATCGCCTCGCCGCGGTACTCCACGATGTGGCCGCGCCCGCCGCCGGTGCCCACCTGGGCGATCAGGGCGAGCACGAGGTCCTTGGCGGTGACGCCGGGACGGAGCTGGCCGGTGACGTTCACGGCCATCGTCTTCGGCCGGATCTGCGGCAGCGTCTGGGTGGCCAGGACGTGTTCGACCTCACTGGTGCCGATGCCGAAGGCCAGGGCGCCGAAAGCCCCGTGGGTGGCGGTGTGTGAATCGCCACAGACGATGGTCATGCCGGGCTGGGTGACGCCCAGTTGGGGGCCGATGACGTGCACGATCCCCTGGTTCTCGTCGCCGAGGGGGTGCAGCCGGACGCCGAACTCGGCGCAGTTGCGGCGCAGCGTCTCCAGCTGCGTACGCGAGGTCGGGTCGGCGATCGTCAACAGGTCGCCGCGCCGCTGCTGGAACGACGGGTCCGCGTACCCGGTCGGGGTGTTGTGGTCCTCGGTCGCGAGCGTGAGGTCGGTACGCCGCACCCGGCGGCCGGCGAGCCGCAGCCCGTCGAACGCCTGCGGGCTGGTCACCTCGTGCAGCAGGTGCAGGTCGATGTAGAGCAGATCCGGCTCGCCCTCGGCGGACCGGACGACGTGCGCGTCCCAAACCTTCTCGGCCAGGGTCCTCGACTCAGGAGTGACTCCCACCATCTGGACATCCTAAATTCTGGGAGGTAAATTTCGGCTTGTGGGACACAGTATGAGCGGTGTCGGCGTTCTCGACAAGGCGGTGGTCATCCTGGCCGCCTGCGTCGACGGCGCCAGCCTGGCCGAACTCGTTGAACGCACCAAGCTGCCCCGGGCGACCGCGCACCGGCTGGCACAGGCGCTGGAGATCCACCGGATGCTGGTCCGGGACACCCAGGGCCGCTGGCGCCCGGGCCCCCGGCTCGGCGAGCTGGCCAACGCCGCGCCGGACGTGTTGCTGACCGCGGCGGAGCCGCTGCTGTCCGCGCTGCGCGATGCCACCGGGGAGAGCGCCCAGCTCTACCTGCGCCGGGCGGACGAGCGGATCTGCGTGGCCGCCGCCGAGCGGGCCAGCGGCCTGCGAGACACCGTGCCCGTCGGCTCGGTGCTGCCGATGACCGCCGGCTCGGGGGCGCAGATCCTGCTGGCCTGGGAGCCGCCGGAGGCGGTGATGCCGCTGCTGCCCAGGTCGAAGTTCACCGGCCGCACCCTGGCCGAGGTACGCCGCCGCGGCTGGGCGCAGAGCGTCGCCGAACGCGAGGCGGGTGTGGCGAGCGTCTCCGCCCCGATCCGCGACCGCACGGGCCGGGTGATCGCCGCCATCAGCATCTCCGGGCCGATCGAGCGTCTCGGCCGCCGCCCCGGTGAACGGCACGCCATGGCCGTCGTCCGGGCCGGCCAACGCCTCTCCGGCCTCTGACCACCCCGGCCCCTCCTCGGGCCCTCCTCGGTGATCATGGAGTTGGCGGCAGCAAGAGAGATCAAAGCCGCCGCCAACTCCATGATCGCCGCGGAGGTACGGGGCCGGAACGGCGGGACACCCCCACGTCGCCGACATCGCGCGAGCCGACGCACCCCGAACCCCGCCAACGACGCCATGTCGCCGACATCGCGCGGCCGGAACGGCGGGACACCCCCACGTCGCCGACATCGCGCGAGCCGACGCACCCGGACACGGGCGCGTGGTGGTACGGAAACGGCCCGCCTCACCGGAGTGAGGCGGGCCCTACGTGTGTAGCCCCGACCGGATTCGAACCGGCGCTACCGCCTTGAGAGGGCGGCGTCCTGGGCCGCTAGACGACGGGGCCAGAACTTTCCCTGCTTGGCCGCTCTTCCGGGCGGCACCGCTGTAGTCTAGCGACGTGTCCCCGGGCGCCCGCGCCCGGGGGGTGGGGCAAACCGCGCTCGGACACCCGCCGCGTCCGGACGGCGTAAGAGCGCCGAACGTGGAACGGCCCGCCTCACCGAAGATGAGACGGGCCGCACAACTGTAGCCCCGACCGGATTCGAACCGGCGCTACCGCCTTGAGAGGGCGGCGTCCTGGGCCGCTAGACGACGGGGCCAGAACTTTCCCTGCTTGGCCGCCCCTCCCGGGGGCGGCGCCGCTGAAATCTGCCAGAGATGACCTCCGACCCTGTCGGGCCGATCGGAGGGCTCTCCAGCCGATCCAGCGACCGATGCTCTCACGAGCATCGGTTGCTGGGGTACCAGGACTCGAACCTAGACTAACTGAACCAGAATCAGTCGGGCTGCCAATTACCCCATACCCCACCGGCACCTCTCGGTGCCGTTCGGTGCCTTGCGGCACCGGAGGGAAACTTTACCCTCCCCGTGCCGGCAGGCCAAATCGGGTTACCGAAACGACCCCTGACCTGCTCTTTCGCCGCTTCGACGGGTCAGCTGACCGGCACGACCGGATTGGTCAGCTCTCCGATCCCCTCGATACTCACGGTGACCGTATCCCCCTCCACGAGCGGGCTAACCCCCGCGGGCGTACCAGTCAGCACGACGTCGCCGGGGAGCAGCGTCATCACGTGCGAGACGTACGACACCAGGGCCGGGACGTCGAAGACCATGTCCCGGGTACGACCCAGCTGCCGCACTTCCATCTCCTCCGGATCGCGACCCACCTCACACCGGATCTCCAGGTCGGTCGCGTCGAGGCCGGTGGTGATCCAGGGGCCGATGGGGCAGAACGAGTCGAAGCCCTTGGCCCGCGTCCACTGGCCGTCTGAACGCTGGAGGTCCCGGGCGGTGACGTCGTTGGCGCAGGTGTAGCCGAAGATGGCCCGCTCGGCGGCGGCCCGGTCGGCCCGGCGCGCCCCCGACGCCCCGATCACCACGGCCAACTCCGCCTCGTGCTCGACGCGCTTCGAGAAGATCGGCAGCCGGATGGCGTCCCGCGGCCCGATGACCGAGGTGGACGGCTTGAGAAAGAGCAGGGGCTCCTTGGGTACCTCGCTGCCGTGCTCGGCGGCGTGCTCGGCGTAGTTACGGCCGACGCAGACGACCTTGCTGGGCAGGATCGGGGAGAGCAGCCGGACGTCCGACACCGCCCACCGCGCACCGGTGAACTGGATCTGCCCGAACGGGTGTCCCTCGATCTCCGCGATGGTCAGGCCCTGGAGGCCCGCCCCCGGCTCCCCCTCGACGATCCCGAACGACATTTCCTTGGCATGAGCGAAACGAGCGATACGCACCAGGCCAATCTAAGCCCTCCGGGGGACGCGGGGTCGCGCCGGTGGCCAGCCCCGACCCGGCGACACCGGTGGCGAGCAGCAGCCCGACGACGCCGGTGGCCAGCCCCGACCCGCGCGGCGGCCCACCCTACGCCGGCGGCCGTCGTCGGGGGCCGACTTCGCGACTTCGTACCCGCACGACGTGCCCGCGCACCTAGCGTCGGGCTCCGGAGGTGCGTTCGTATGCCTGCATCGACACGACACCACAGGGCTCTCGCGGTGTTCGTACACTGCCTCGGCGTGCTCGCCGCCGTGCCGGCGCTGCCGGCGACGGCCCCGAAGACGACGGTCCCGAAGGCTGCGGCCGCGGAGGCTGCGGCCGCGGAGGCTGCGGAGGCTGCGGAGGCTGCGGCGCAGCCCATGCGGACGGCGGCGGCCACAGCGGTGGCCGCGGCGACGCCGGGGGCGGCAACAGTGCCGACCACGCCGGGGGCGGCAACAGTGCCGACCACGCCGGGGGCGGCAACAGTGCCGACGGGGGCGCCGTCGGCCCGCCCGGCGGCGGCCACCGAGGAACCCACCGACACCCCGTCGCCCTCGGACTCGGCGGTGCCGACGCCGGCGGCGCCGCCACCGTTGGTCTCGCCGTCGGTGGTGGTGCCCACCCAGGGCGCGCCGTCGCCGGTGACCGTGGCGGTCGCGCCCGCCGGCACGCCCGCGCCCGGGTACCGGATCGAGGTCCGCAACCAGGGCAGCCTGCCGGTGACCACCACGGTGCGCCAGGAACTGCCGGCCGGCACGCGGGCGACCTGGATCACGCCCGGCGGCCGGGCCAGCCGCACAGCCGGACAAGCCGCCACCACGGAGGTGACCTGGCAGCTCAAGCTGCCGGCCCGAGGCAGCACCACGCTGCACACCGCACTCGCCGCCGTCGCGCCCGGCCGGCCGCTGAGCGCGCCGGCCTGTGCCTTCACCAACGACGGCAACCGGACGTACGACTGCGCCACGGCGACCTGGAACCGCCCGATGATGCCGGCGGCGGCCAAGGTGACCGAGGCGGCCGTGTGGCGCCGGCCCCCGGTCCTGCTCGGCGCGCTGGCCGGGGTGTTGCTGCTCACGGTGGGCGGGCTCTGGTGGTGGCATCGGCGCCGACGCCGGCGGGCCGAGATCCGCGCCGGGATCGGAACCGGGGTCGCGGCTGGAACCGCCGGAACCGCCGGGGCCGGAACCGGGGTCGCGGCTGGAACCGCCGGAACCGCCGGGGCCGGAACCGGGGTCGCGGCTGGAACCGCCGGAACCGCCGGGGCCGAGGTCGGGGCGGGTGCCCCGGGGACGGCCGGCCGGGGCGCGGTCTACTCCCGTCCGGTGGCGACGGCCCGCCGCCGGCCTCCCGTGTGGCTGGTGGTGGCGGGCGCCGCCACGCTCCTGGCCGGGGTGGTGTTCGCGGCGGCGTTGACCGCGAGCCAGCGGGTCGCCGCGATCGACACCAACAAGCAGCCGACCAGCGGCGCATGGCTGGGGCAGAGTGCCACCGGGGCGATCGGCGTGCCGCTGCGCGAGTCCGCGTTCGAGTTCACCGTGTACCGGCTGACCTGTCCGCCCGACGGCGGCGGGCGACGGTGTCAGGCCACGGTCGGGGTGCGCAACGTCACGCCACAGCAGCAGACCTGGCACGGCCAGATGCAGCGGGCGTACCTGCCGGGGGGCAACTGGGTGAGCACCGACGAGCAGGCCACCCGGCAGGCCAACCAGGGACGGGACGTCTTCGCCCAGCCGCTCGCCGCCGGCGCCCGGATGGTGTTGCCGCTGGTGTTCACCGTCGGCGGGACGGCCCAGCCGAAGCAACTGGAGCTGCGCAGCGGGGTGTTCTCGGCCGGCGTACGGGTGGACGTGCCCTGAGGCGGCGCCGGACGTGTCGGGTCGGCGCCGGCCGGGGCACCACCGGGGGGGCGCGGCACCGGGGCCGCACCGGGGTCGGCACGAGGAGGCGCGGGTGGGCGGCGGTCGTACGCTGGGTGCGTGACCGCCGCCCTCGCCTCCGCCGCGCCGCTCGACGTGGCCGACTGGCAGGCCCGACGGCGGGCCCACGAGGAGCGGGTCGACGCCTGGCTGGCGGCGCACCTGGCGCGCCGGCGGGCCGGCGAGAGGCACCCGGTGGAGGACTTCCTCTTCACCTACTACTCGCACCGCCCCGCCCAACTGCGCCGCTGGCACCCGGGCGCCGGCGTCGTGCTGAGCGGGGCGGACCCCGCCGAGTTCGGCCGGGACTACCAGACCACCGCCGCCGGGCTCACGCTCGACACCGCGGCGGTACGCGCCCGGCGGGCCGAGTCGGTCGGCTGGATCCGGACGCTGCTGGCGGCCACGGCCGGCCGCCCGGCGCACCTCGGCTGCTTCGGGATGCACGAGTGGGCGATGGTCTACCGGCAGACCCAGGAGGAGGTACGCCACAACGCGTGGCCGCTGCGGCTGAGCCCGGCCGAGACGGCGGCCGTCGTCGAGGAGCGGGGCGTGCGGTGCAGCCACTTCGACGCGTACCGGTTCTTCACGGCGCCGGCCCGGCCGCTGAACCTGCTCGCCCCGACCAGGGAGCGCCAGCACGAGCTGGAGCAGCCGGGCTGTCTGCACGCCAACATGGACCTGTACAAGTGGGCGTACAAGCTGTCTCCGCTGGTGCCGAGCGAGCTCGTCGCGGACGCGTTCGCGCTGGCCCGGGAGATCCGCACGCTGGACATGCGGGCCAGCCCGTACGACCTGGTGGCGCTCGGGTACCCGCCGGTGCGGGTGGAGACGCCGGAGGGACGCGCGGAGTACGCCGCCGCCCAGCGCGGCTTCGCGGAGCGGGCCGGGGTGCTCCGGGCCCGCCTGCTGGCCGCGCTCGGGGACGACTGAGCGCCTGCTCCCCCGTACGTGAGGCGGCGCCTGACCCGGCGTCGACCGTGCGCGGCGGCGCCCGGCACGGCCGGCCGGATCAGTGACGTTTCGTACTCTTCATCACCTTTTCGGGGTGCGGTTCGTTGGCTCGGCTGTACGTCGGCGCCGAGGAGGAGGACCCAATGACGAGGACACCGCTCACCGCCCGGGCACGCGGGCTGATCACGCGGGTCGTGCTGCGCATTCCGCAGTCCCGCCGGGCCCACACGTCGCTCCTGGCGCTGACCACGCTGCGTCAGGAAGGCTGGCAGCGTTCCGTGGGCGGCGCGCCCGTCGACGCCCACGGCAGGCCGATCCCCTGGCTCAGTTACCCGGCGGTGCGCTGGCTGGAGGCGGTGCTGCACCCCGCGGCCCGGGTGTTCGAGTACGGCTCGGGGTCGTCGACGTCCTGGTTCGCGCGGCCCGGCCGGGTCGGGGAGATCGTCTCGGTCGAACACGACGCCGCCTGGTACGCCCGGCTTCCCCAGCCGGCCAACGGGGAGATCCGGCACGTGCCCTGCGCCGACGGCTGGTGGGACGGCTCCGAGGACTCCCCGTACGTGCGGGCGATCGCGAACGGCGCGCCGTGGGACGTCGTCGTGATCGACGGCAGTTCCCGCACCGTCTGCGCCCGGGTCGCGCCGAAGTACCTCAGCCCGTCCGGCCTGGTCGTGCTCGACGACACGGACCTCTCGACGACGGACCCGGCCGCCGAGGAGCTGGCCGCCTACGGCCTCGGCCGGCTCGACTTCTGGGGCTTCAAGGCCGGGGTGCACCGGATGACCTGCACCTCGATCTTCAGCTGGGACTTCAACCACTGGCTGCTGCCGCGCCCGGCCGTCTGGGCGGACACGGTGCCGTCGGCGCGGACGGGCGGCAAAGGGTAGCCGCACCCGGCCGCCTCGTCGCTCAGGGGCGGCCCTGGTGCGCCGCCCACTCGGGGGCGAGGATCGACATCACGGTGGCGTCCACCCAGTCGTCGCCGTCGCGCAGCACCTGGCGCAGCACCCCCTCGGCGACGAAGCCGACCTTCTCGTAGACCCGCCGCACCCGGGAGTTGATGGCGAACACCTCCAACGAGATCCGGTGCAGGCCGAGCCGCTCGAAGCCGTACCCGACGCCTCGTCGACCGCCTCCGGCGGGCTGCCGGTCAGCCGGCACACCTCGGGGTCGGCCAGGGCGGCGGACAGGGCGGCCAGGTCGTCGTCGACGAACGGGCGCAGGACCACGCGCTCTCCGACGAGGGTGGGCTTGGCGTGAAGTCGGGGGCGGTCCGGTCGTCGGGCACCGGGCGATTGTGGGCGGCTCGCAGGCCGGGCTCAACCGAATTCGTGCGCGTCAGTCGCCGTCGACCCGGCGGTCGCGCTTGCGCTGGGCCTGGCGTTTCTTGTCGGCGAGGCGGCGTTCCTTCGCGCCCTTCGAGGGGCGGGTGGGGCGGCGCGGCGGGGGCGGCGGCGCGACGGCCTCGCGCAGCAGCGCCGCCATCCGCTCGCGGGCGGCCTCCCGGTTGGCGAGCTGGGCCCGGTGCTCGCTCGCCACGACCGTGAGCACCCCGTCGACCAGCCGGTTGGCCAGGCGGTCCAGCGCGCGGGCCCGCAGCGGCTCCGGCAGACTCGGCGAGCCGGCCAGGTCGAAACTCAGCTCCACCCGGGAGTCGGCGGTGTTGACGCCCTGCCCGCCGGGGCCCGACGAGCGGGAGAAGCGCTCCCGCAGCTCGGTGCCCGGCACGACCAGCCGGTCGGTCACCCGCAGTCCGTCCACGCCCCGAAGGCTATCGCCCGACCCGGGCCTCCCGGGTGGCGCTCGGGGTGGCCGACGGCCCGGGCGTCGGGCCCGCGCGGTCGTCGTCCGGGCCGGCGGCGGCGTACGCGACCGCGCCCAGGAGCAGCAGCGCCACCACGCCGACCCTGGTGCCGACCGCCCGGATCAGGCCCCAGGCCACGCGCCGCGCCGTCGGCACGGTGCGCCGCGCGGTCTGGTAGTCCTTCCACCCGCGCCGCGCGCGGGCGTACGCGGCGCCCACTCCCCACCCGATGAACAGGCCCCCCAGCAGCAGGGCCGCAACGACCGATAGCTCCATCCTCGTGAGTATGCATACTCAGAGTAGTAGTTCCATGACGCGCCATTTCGCGCCGCGCGTCTGACAATTTTCCCATTTCGACCGGCCGGGTTGGCGTGATCCGCGGTTCAGCCGCCCTTGCCGATGATGGTGTCGGCGGTCTGCTGCACCTGGTCGATCGGAATGGCGAAGCCGATGCCGATCGAGCCGCTGCCGTCGATGGTGGCGATGGCCGTGTTCACCCCGACCACCTCGCCCCGGGCGTTGACCAACGGGCCGCCGGAGTTGCCCGGGTTGATCGAGGCGTCGGTCTGCACCGCGCGGTGCCGGCTCGTGCCCAGTCGTACCTGCCGGTCGAGCGCGCTGACGATACCCGCGGTGACCGTGCCGGCCAGCCCGAGCGGACAGCCGACCGCGAGCACCGGCTCGCCGACCCGGGTCGAGCCGGGCTTGGCCAGCGGCAGCGCGGCCAGCCGGGCCGCCGGGGGCACCTTGAGCACGGCCAGGTCGCTGTCCGGCTCCCGGCCGACCACCTCCGCCGGGAACCGCCGGCCGTCCGGCAGTTCCACCGTCACCCCGCCCCCGCCGCCCTTGGCCAGGATGTGGTCGTTGGTGATCAGATGCTGCTGGTCATCGATCGCGAACCCCGAGCCGGTCGCCGAGGTGCCGGCGCCGCCCCCGACCATGACCGACACGACGCCGGGCACGGTCCGCTCCGCGGCGGTCACCAGCTCCGCGGGCACCGGCGCCGCCGACGCCGGCGCCGGCCCCGCCGTACCGGTCTGGTCGGCGACCCAGGCGCCGGCCGCCGCGCCCGAGAGGGTGGAGAGGGCGACCACCGCGGCCCCGGCCAGCAACCGCCCCCGCCAGCTCCGCGGCGGGCCGCCCCCACGCCCACCGGGTACGTCCCAACGCGCCCGCCCGTCCGGGTCCAGTTCCGGTGAGACGAACCACGGCCCGCGCGGCTCGCCCAGTCCGGTCTGCACTGCCATCCGTCGCTCCTCACGTCCTCGTCACCGCCGGATGTCCGGTCGTACCGGGGCGGGCCCGACGGCCCGCCGGGGCGGCTCACCCGCCGGCTGTTCAGGGCAGCCGGGAGAACCACCGCATCGATCCCGCCGCGGCACCCATGGCCAGGACCAGCCCGAGGCCGATGAACCGGGCGGAGACGTCCTGCCGTTCCCTGCGGTAGCCCACCGAGGTGCCGATGTCGTCGTAGACGGCGCGCAGCTCCTCGCTGTTGGTGGCCTCGTGGAAGCCGCCCCCGGTCTCCTCGGCGACGGCCTTGAGCGTCTGTCCGTCCACCGGCACCTGGATGGGCCGGCCGCCCCGGTCGACGGAGCCGGAGAGGGTGCCGAAGGAGATGGCGTGCACCTGCACCTTCGCGGCGACCGCCTCGGCCGCGGCCTCCATCGGGTCCATGCCGGAGGTGTTGGCACCGTCGGAGAGCAGGATGACCCGGGCCGGCGGCGGCTCCTTCGCCGCCTCGCTGTCCAGCCCCTTCACCGCCCCGAGGGAGGTGCTGATGGCCTCGCCGATGGCGGTGCCCTGCACGCCGGTGCTGCCCTCCGCGAGGCGCTCTATCCCCTCGTGCAGCGGTTCGCGGTCCGTGCCCGGCGGCACCACCACCGCGGCGCTGCCGGCGAACGCGACCAGCCCCACGTTGAACTCGTCCGGCAGGCCGTCGACGAAGCGCCGGGCCGCCGCCTTGGCCGCGGTGAGCCGGTCCGGCGCCACGTCGGTGGCGAGCATGGAGGTCGACACGTCCACCGCCACCATCACCGTGGCCCGCTCCCGGGGCACCCGCACCTCGGCGCTGGGCCGGGCGAAGCCCACCACCAGCAGCGCCAGCATGGCCAGGAAGAGACCCGCCGGTACGTGCCGCCGCCAGGCGGGACGGTCCGGGGCGACCCGGTCGAGCAGCCGCAGGTTGGTGAAGCGGACGGCGTACCGGCTGCGGCGGCGCTGCGCCAGCAGGTAGCCGGCGGCGACGGCGAGGACGCCGAGCAGCAGCCAGAGCCGGGCGGGTGACTGCCAGGTCACGCGGCGCCTCCCGGGAGCGCGTCGGCGGGCGACGCCGAACCCGACCCGGAGGCCCCGGCGCGCGGCCGGCCGGCGCCGGCGGGCGCCGAACCCGACCCGGAGGCCCCGGCGCGCGGCCCAGGGCCCGGCCGGCCGGCGCCGGCGGCCGCCGAGCCCGACCCGGAGGTCGGGGCCAGGGCCAGCCGGCGCTGGGCGTGCACGTGCCGCACGACGTCGGCGCACCAGTCCCGGTCGGTGCGCAGCGGCAGGTGGGTCGCCCCGCACCGGCGCAGCACCTGCCGGACCTGCCCGCGCTGGGCGGCGGCGGCGGCCGCGTACCGCTCGCGCAGCCGGCGGTCGCCCGTCCAGACCTCCCGCCGCCGGCCGGACTCGGGGTCGACGAGGGTGATCAGGCCGACGTCCGGCAGTTCCAGCTCGCGCGGGTCGGTCACCTCCACGGCGAGCACCTGGTGCCGGACGGCGAGCCGGCGCAGCGTCGGCTCCCACGGGGGCGGCTCCGCCGGATCGTCCGGCAGCGCGTCGAGGAAGTCGGAGACCACCACGACCAGGCCCCGCCGGGTGGCGACCCGCCCGACTGCGGCCAGCCCGTCGGCCAGCGGCGCGCCGGGCTCGGCGGCCTCCGAATCGGTCCGGCCGGCGCGCGGCGCGGCCAGCAGCGTGCGGAGCAGGCCGAGCAGATGGGTCCGGCCGCTGCGGGGCGGGAACCGACGCAGCCCCTCCGGGCCGAGCAGCAGCGCGCCGAGCCGGTTGCCGACGCCGGCGGTGAGGAAGCCGACCGCCGCCACGGCGGCCACCGTCAGCTCGCGCTTGTCCAGCTCGGCGGTGCCGAACTCCATGCTCGGGCTGGCGTCCACGAGCAGCCACGTGGTCAGTTCCCGGTCGGCGTCCACCTCGCGGACGTGCGGGACGGTGGTGCGGGCGGTCACGGCCCAGTCCATCCGGCGCACCTCGTCCTCGCCCGGCCGGTACTCGCGGCTGCCGGCGAACTCGCTGCCCGGGCCGGGCAGCAGGCCATGGTGCTGGCCGTGCAGCAACCCGTCCAGGCGGCGGGTCACGGTCAACTCCAGCCGGCGCAGCCGCTGGTCGGGGGCCAGGTCGGCCAGGGTCGGCTCGGCGGCCACCGCCTGCGGCGCGGGAAAGGGCCCCTCCTTGACGCCTCCGGTGGAGAAGGGTTCCCTTCTCCCGGCCGCGCGCCTCACGCCGCCGCCAGGTCGGGGGCGGGCTCGGGCCGGCCGGCGGCGACCCGGGGCGGCGGCACCGCGTCGACGAGCCGGCGGACCACCGCGTCGGCGGACGCCCCGTCGGCGACCGCGTCGAAGGAGAGCACCAGCCGGTGGGCGAGGACGTCCACGGCCAGGTCCCGTACGTCCTCCGGCACCACGTACTCCCGGCCGCGCAGCAGCGCCTGGGCCCGGGCGGCGGCGACCAGGCCGAGCGTGGCGCGGGGGCTCGCCCCGTACGCCAGCAACGGGGCGACCTCGGGCAGCCCGAACCGGCCCGGGTCGCGGGTGGCGAGGATCAGCCGGACGACGTACTCGGCGATGGCGTGGTGCACGAAGACGTGACCGGCGCGCCGCTGGAGCCCGCGCAGCCGGACGGGGTCGAGGACCTGGTGCGCGACGGGCCGGTCGGCGCTCATCCGGTAGAGGATCGCCAGCTCGTCGTCGTCCCCCGGGTAGTCCACGACGATCTTCATCAGGAAGCGGTCCCGCTGCGCCTCGGGAAGCTGGTAGACCCCCTCGGACTCGATCGGGTTCTGCGTGGCGAGCACCAGGAACGGCTCGGGCATCCGCCAGCTGCGACCGCCGATCGACACCTGACGCTCGGCCATGGCCTCCAGCAGCGCCGACTGCACCTTGGCCGGCGCCCGGTTGATCTCGTCGGCGAGCACCAGGTTCGCCATGACCGGTCCGAGCTCGACGTCGAAGGTCTCCTTCGCGGCCCGGTAGATGCGGGTGCCGACGATGTCGGAGGGCACCAGGTCCGGGGTGAACTGGATCCGGGAGAAGGTGCCGCCGACCACGGTCGCGAGGGTCTGCGCGGCCAGCGTCTTGGCCACGCCGGGTACGCCCTCCAGCAGGCAGTGCCCGTCGGCGAGCAGTGCGGTGAGCAGGCGGTCGACGAGCCGGTCCTGCCCGACGATCACGCGTTTGACCTCGAAGAGGGTCTGTTCCAGCTCGGCGCCCGCCGCGTCGGGACCGACCGTGCCGGGCAGGCTGGCCAGGGTGTCCGAGATGTCCGTCACGGTGCTTGCTTCCCGCGCCGCCGCCCGGACAAACGTCGGATTATCCGCCCCTGGCGTGCCCTGCGGGCGCGTCGGCACCCCATTCCACCCCGAACGGGACGAGCGGGCGGGGCGGCGGCCGGCCGGGACGAAACGGCGCGGCACCGGCCCCCGAGGCGGTCGGGGGCCAGTGCCGTTCACCGCCGGCAGGCCGGGTCAGGGGGTGTGCACGACCAGGTGGAAGGGCAGGTTGGCCGGGGCGCCCGCCGAGTTGCGGGTCTGGATGAACACGCCGTTGGGGGTCTGGAGCCGGGGCGCGACCACCACCTCGCCGCCGGGCGGGATGCAGCAGTCGTCCGGCCGGCCGATCGAGGCGACGTAGACGCCCCGGCTGACGACGTGGCCGAACTGCACCTCGTACTCGCCGACGCCGTACTTGATCACGAAGCCCACGCCCCGGGCCTTGGTCCCGTTCGCGTTCACCACGACGATGTCGACGGTGGTGGCGATGTCGGCGGAGGGCTCCGCCAACAGCGAGCGGGACAGCCGGGCGGACTCCGCGCTCACCGCCGGCTGCGAGCCGACCCTGCGGGCGGCGGGCTGCGCGAGGTCGACGGACTTCGCCGAGGGCTGGGCGGCGGCGATGCCACCGCCGGCCAGGGTGAGCGCCAGCACGCCGAGCGTGACCGCCGCCTTGCGTCGCAGGAATGTGGGCATGACAGGTCTCCCTCAGTTGACCGGGGTGATGGGGCCGACCCGCATCCGACGGGCCGGCCTTGATGCCGTGGCTCCAAGGCCGGGCAGGCGCGAAACAATTGCGGCAACAATTGCCCCACCGCGCCGAGAATTGCCCGCCGCGAGTAATTTACACAAGGCTTGAGCTGGAATTACTACGGATAGTTGCGGGGCCTGGAACCAGGTGGAACGTAGCACTGACAAAAGCCGGCCGTCAATGACGACATCGCGTGTCGCCATTCGTCGTACGAGCCGGATAATTGCGAGACATGAATGGTCGACCATTCATGAAAGGCCGCCGGAAAAGGCGGGCGGACCACACCGGCGCCGCCCGGGGGCTACCCTGGCGCCGTGATCATCCGCACCCGCGCCGCGTCGCCGCCCGGCCGGCGGGACCGGGTACGCACCTGGCTCTGCTGGCTCGCCGTAACACCCGGGCTGGTCTGGGCGGCCGTCCGACTGCCCGGCCTGGAACGGGGGCCCCTCGTGCAGGCGGTCGCCTTCACCCCGTACGTCGCCGCCTGGGCGCCGGCCCCGCTGCTGCTGGCCCTCGCCCTGCGGCGCCGGTGGCCGGCGGCGGTCGCGGCCCTGGTCGCCGCCGCACTGCTCGGCGTGGTGGCGCCCCGGGCGCTGCCGTCGCCGCGACCGCCCGCGACTGGGCCCACGCTGCGCCTGCTCACCGCCAACCTGCTGGCCGGGGCCGCCGACACCCGCGCCCTGGTCGACCTGGTCCGCGCGCACCGGGTCGACGTGCTGGCCGTGCAGGAGTTCACGCCGCGCGCGGCGGCGGAGCTGGACCAGCTCGGCCTGGCCGCGCTGCTGCCCCACCGGCAGCTCAACCCGCAGGTGGGCACCCCGGGCTCCGGCCTGTACGCCCGCTTTCCCATCAGCGGAGGCGGCGTCCGGCTCAACCGGGGCGGGTGGGGATTCAGCCAGGCGTACGGGACGGTGACGCCGCCGGGCGGGCCGCCGGTGCGGGTCGAGTCGGCCCACCCGGCGGCCCCGTACGCGATCGACCAGGTCGGTTACTGGCGCACCGACCTGACGGCCCAGCTGCCGGCCACCCCGGACGCCGGGCTGCGCGTGCTCGCCGGGGACTTCAACGCCACCCTCGACCACGCCCCGCTGCGCGCGCTGCTGGCGACCGGGTACGTCGACGCGGCGGACGCCGTCGGCGTCGGGCTGGTCGGCACCTGGGGCCCGTACGACGGCGATCCCATTCCGCCGGTGACGATCGACCACGTGCTGGTGGACCGGCGGATCGCGGTGCACGCGGTGGCGGTGCGGCCGGTGCCGGGCAGCGACCACCGGGCGGTGTTCGCCGAGCTGCGCCTGCCCACCGCCTAGCCCTTACACCCGGGCCCGGTCCAGGCCGTACGTGAGGGCGTCGACCAGGGCGTGCCAGGACGCCTCGACGACGTTGGGGTGCACGCCGACCGTCGTCCAGTCGCGGCCCGCGTCGTCGGCGGTCTCCACGAGCACCCGGGTCACCGCGCCGGTGCCGCTGCTGCCCTCCAGGATGCGCACCTTGTAGTCGGCCAGCTCGAAGCCGCGCAGCTCCGGGTAGTGCCGGGACAGGCCGGTCCGCAGCGCCTCGTCCAGGGCGTTGACCGGGCCGTTGCCCTCGGCGGTGGCGATCACCCGCTCGCCGCGTACCCGGATCTTCACCGTGGCCTCGGAGACCACCGCGCCGTCCTCCCGGTGCTCGACCAGCACCCGGTACGACTCGAGCGCGAACGGCCGGGCCGGCGCGGCGCCCGGCAGCTCGGAGCGGACCAACAGCTCGAACGACGCGTCCGCGGCCTCGAACGACCAGCCGCCCGCCTCCAACTCCTTGACCCGCTTGGTGACCGTGGACAGCGCCTCCGGATGGCCGGCCAGGTCCAGGCCAAGCTCGCGGCTTTTCAGCTCGACGCTGGCCCGGCCGGCCATCTCGGTGACCAGGATCCGCATGTCGTTGCCCACCACGGACGGGTCGACGTGGTTGTACAGCAGCGGATCCACCTTGATCGCGCTCGCGTGCAGCCCCGCCTTGTGGGCGAAGGCGGCGGCCCCGACGTAGGCCTGGTGGGTGTCGGGGGCGATGTTGGCGATCTCGGCGATGGCGTGGGAGACCCGCACCATCTGCTCCAGGCAGCCGTCCGGTAGGACGGGCATCCCGAGCTTGAGCTGGAGGTTGGCGACGACGGCGAAGATGTCCGCGTTGCCGGGGCGCTCGCCGTACCCGTTGGCGGTGCCCTGAGCGTGGCGGACGCCGGCCTCGACGGCGGCGATGGTGTTGGCCACCGCGCAGGCCGTGTCGTTCTGGCAGTGGATGCCGAGCCGCCCCGGGTCGACGCCGGTGCGCGCGGTCAGGTCGGCGATCGCGGCGGTGACCTGGGAGGGCAGCATCCCGCCGTTGGTGTCGCAGAGCACGAACCGCTCGGCACCGGCGGCCAGCGCCGTCTCGACCACCTGGGCCCCGTACGCCGGGTCGTGCCGGTAGCCGTCGAAGAAGTGCTCCCCGTCGACGAAGACCCGCCGGCCCTCGGCGACCAGGTACGTCACGGTGTCGTGGATCATCGCCAGGTTCTCGGCGGGGGTGGTGCGCAGCGCCCGCTCGACGTGCCGCAGGTCGGCCTTGGCGACCAGCGCGACGGCCGGGGTCTGCGCGTCGAGCAGCCCGCGGACCTGCGGGTCGTCGGCCACCGCCACGCCGGCCTTGCGGGTGGCGCCGAACGCCACCAGCACGGCGTGTTTCAGGTTCAACTCCGTGCGGGCGCGCCGGAAGAACTCGGTGTCCTTGGGCACCGCCCCCGGCCAGCCGCCCTCGATGAAGCCGACGCCGAACTCGTCCAGCAGTTGGGCCACGGCCAGCTTGTCGACCACCGAGTAGCTGAGCCCCTCACGCTGTGCGCCGTCGCGCAGCGTCGTGTCGTAGACCTGGAACGTCATGGGGGTCCTTTCAGGCGCGGGTTGGGCAGGGGGCAGCGGCGACCGGACCAACAAAAAGACCCCCCGCGGTTGCGGGAGGTCTGCGCGCTCGGCGGGGGTGGGCCGGGCGCGCTAGTTGCCGATAATGACGACGGTGCTGGTCACGCTCCCCACTCTGCCACCCCTCCCCCGCTTCTGGGAGAACCAGTCCATATGACGAGACGGTCACGGAGGGTCGCCGGGCCCGATCCGACCCCTCGCCGGGGCAAAATCTCGCACGGGTGATCGACTTCACAAGTCACCCGGCCGCCATCAAGGCGAAACATCGCTGCGGCAGTATCTGGAACTGATCCAGTTTCCGGCCTAGTGCCACTGTCAAGGAGGACCTGTGCTCACTGTCGGTGACCGCTTCCCCGAGTACGAGCTCACCGCCTGCGTGTCGTTGGACGCCGAGAAGGCGTTCGAGTCGATCAACCACAAGTCCCACGAGGGCATGTGGCGGGTGGTCTTCTTCTGGCCGAAGGACTTCACCTTCATCTGTCCGACCGAGATCGCCGAGTTCGGCCGCCTGAACGGCGAGTTCGCCGACCGGGACGCCCAGGTGCTCGGGGTGTCCGTGGACAGCGAGTTCGTCCACTACGCCTGGCGCAAGGACCACCCGGACCTGCGCGAGCTGCCCTTCCCGATGCTCAGCGACATCAAGCGCGAGCTGACCGACGCCTGCGGCGTGCTCGGCGAGGACGGCGTGGCCCAGCGCGCCACTTTCATCGTGGACCCGAACAACGAGATCCAGTTCGCCATGGTGACCGCCGGCTCGGTCGGCCGGAACGTCTCCGAGGTGCTGCGGGTGCTCGACGCCCTGCAGACCGACGAGCTGTGCCCGTGCAACTGGAACAAGGGCGGCGAGACCCTGGACGCCACCAGGCTGCTCGCCGGCGCCGGGGCCTGACGATGGGCCTGGACGCGGTCAAGGCGGCCCTGCCCGAGTACGCCAAGGACATCAAGCTCAACCTCGGCTCCACCGTCGCCACCTCCACGCTGAAGCCGGAGCAGGCCTGGGGCACCGCCCTGGCCTGCGCGGTCGCGGCGCGCAACCCGCAGGTGCTGCGGGAGATCGCCGCCGAGGCGGCCGAGCACCTCACGCCGGAGGCGGTCGAGGCGGCCAAGGGCGCCGCCACGATCATGGCGATGAACAACGTCTACTACCGGGCCAAGCACCTCATCGGCGACGAGCAGTACGCGTCGATGCCGGCCCGGCTGCGGATGCAGATCATCGCCAGGCCGGGCGTGGATAAGGCGGACTTCGAGCTGTGGTGCCTCGCCGTCTCGGCCATCACCGGCTGCGGCGTCTGCCTGGAGTCGCACGAGAAGACGCTGCGCGCCGCCGGGTTCACCCGGGAGCAGGTGCACGAGGGGCTGCGCATCGCCGCCGTCGTACACGCGGCCGCGGTGGCCCTCGACGCGCAGGCCGCGCTGGCCTGAGCCGTACGCCCCGACGGGCCGGCGCCGCACGCACGGCGCCGGCCCGTCGCCGTCTCCGTCGACGGCCGCCGTCGGCCGGTCCGGCACGACCGCCCGCCGGTGGCCGGTCCGGCGCGGCGGTCCGGCGGCGGCGTGTAGGGGCGAACGCCCCCGGGTACGTGTGTGCACGGACATCCGCTCTCTCCGAGGCGACCCAGGAGTCACCCATGGACAGGCTCGACCCGCGCGCCGTGCACGCCAGCCCCGTTCCCATCGTCGACGGCGGTCAGGGGGCCGTCGCCGGCGGCGCCCCCGCCGGCTCCTTCGACCCCTGGAGCTACCGCGACCGGTCCTCGGTCACCGACGTCGACCTGGTCGGCTACCGGGTCGAGGCCACCGACGGCGGCATCGGCAGGATCGACAGCGCGAGCCACGAGGTCGGCGGAAGCTACCTGGTGGTCGACACCGGGCGGTGGATCTTCGGCAGGAAGGTCATGCTGCCGGCCGGCACGGTCAGCCACGTCGACCACGACGCGCGCGAGGTCCACGTCGACCGGACGCGGGACCAGATCAAGGCCGCGCCGGAGTACGACGAGAACAGCCACGGCGACCCGGCGTACCGGGACCGGCTCGGCGGCTACTACGACGTCAGCTACACCGACGTGCCGCCGGGCACGACGCGCTGACCGTCCGGGCCGGCGGGGCGGTCCGACGTCACGGCCGACGGGTACGTCCCCGCCGGCCGTTACCGTGTCAGCGTGGACGCGACAGAGGTCAACCGCAGGATTCCCTTCTCCGCCCTGTTCAACTTCCGCGACGTGGGCGGATACCCGACCCGGGACGGGCGGGCCGTGCGCTGGGGCCGGCTCTACCGCTCGGACTCCCCGCACCGCATCGACGGCGCCGACCGGGACGCCTTCGTCGCCCTCGGCATCCGGACCGTGATCGACCTGCGCCGTCCCACCGAGGTGGCCCGGGACGGCCGGGTTCCCGAGCTCGACGGACTCACCTACCGGCACATCCACCCGGAGCACGCCGACTGGTCGCAGGCGCCGTACGAGGCCGGCAGCAGCCTGGCCCGCTACCTGGCCGACCGGTACGCCGACCTGGCCGGGACCGGCGCCGCGGGGCTGGCCGAGGCGGTCGGGCTGATCGCCGACAGCGCGAACGCGCCGGTCGTGGTGCACTGCGTGGCGGGCAAGGACCGCACCGGCATCGTCTGCGCGTTGACGCTGGCGGCGCTCGGGGTGAGCGACGCCGACATCGCCGCGGACTACGCGCTGAGCACCGAGGCGTCGCAGCGATTCAGCGCCTGGGTGGCCGCCACGATGCCGGAGGGCGAGGAGCTTCCGCCGCCGTTCCTGGCGTCCCCGGCCGAGGCCATGGCGCTCTTCCTGACCGAGCTGCGGCAGGGGCACGGCTCGGTGGAGGGCTACCTGCGGCACGCCGGGATCACCGACGCCCAGCTCGCCGCGCTCCGCGCCCACCTGCTGGAGTGAGCTTCGGCGGCGGTCGGGCGAGCGACTGGTGCTGCCTGGTGTCGCGCGAGCTGTGCAGCTGCCCCGTTCGTGCGCCCAGGCTCGGCGCCTCGCCCGCCGGGCGGGGCAATGCCGCACACTCCGCGCCCGGCCGGGCGGGGCATTGCCGCACGGCCCGGCGGGGCATTGCCGCACGGCCCGGCGAGGCATTGCCGCACGGCCCGGCGAGGCATTGCCGCACGGCCCGGCGAGGCATTGCCGCACGGCCCGGCGAGGCATTGCCGCACGGCCCGGCGAGGCATTGCCGCACGCTCCGCGCACGGCCGGGCGCGGCGTTGCCGCGAACGCGTGCCCCGTCTGCGCGGGCAGCTCCACAGGCCGCGGAAAGCTACCGGCCAGACCGCGAACCCGCGACACCGACCACAGGTAGCTACAGGCCAGACCGCGAACCCGCGACACCGACCACAGGTAGCTACAGGCCAGACCGCGAACCCGCGACACCGACCACAGGCAGCTACAGGCCGCGAGCCCGCGACACCGGCACCTGCCGGCGCGTGCCGGGCAGGGCCCGGTGACGCATGCGCCGGCAGGTGCCCGCGGTCAGAGGACCCGGACGACCCAGCCGTGCGGGTCGGCGGCCCGGCCGCGCTGGATGTCGACCAGCTGCTGCCGCAGCTCCATCGTGACCCGGCCCGGCTCCCCGCCGCCGATGAGGAACTCGCCGTCCGGGAAGCGGACCCCGCCGATCGGCGTGACCACGGCCGCGGTGCCGCACGCGAAGACCTCCCGCAGCCGGCCGCTGGCCGCGTCGGCCTGCCACTCGGCGAAGCTGACCGGCCGCTCCTGCACCCCGAGCCCGGCCTCACCGGCCAGCGTGAGGACCGCGTCCCGGGTGATGCCGGGCAGTATGGTGCCGGTCAGCGGCGGGGTCACCAGCGTGCCGTCGTCGTAGACGAAGAAGACGTTCATCCCGCCCAGCTCGTCGACGTAACGCCGCTCCACCGCGTCCAGAAACACCACCTGGTCGCAGCCCGCCTCGATCGCCTCGGCCTGCGCCGCGAGCGAGGCGGCGTAGTTGCCGCCGCACTTCGCCGCGCCCGTGCCGCCGGGGGCCGCGCGGGTGTAGTCCGGCGACGCCCAGACCGTCACCGGCTTGACCCCGCCGGTGAAGTAGGCCCCGGCCGGCGAGGCGATGACCACGTAGAGGTACTCGTTGGCCGGCCGGACGCCGAGGAAGACCTCGCTGGCGAACATGAACGGCCGCAGGTACAGGCTGCCGTCCTCGCCCTCCGGGACCCAGTCGCGGTCGATCTCGACGATCCGGCGCAGCGACTCGACGAACGTCGCCTCGGGCAGCGCCGGCATCGCCATCCGACGGGCGGAGGCGGCGAACCGGGCGGCGTTGGCCTGCGGCCGGAACAGGGTCACCCCGCCGTCGGCCGTCCGGTACGCCTTGAGCCCCTCGAAGATCTCCTGCGCGTAGTGCAGCACGGCGGCGGCCGGGTCCAGCGGGATCGGCGCCCGCGCCTCGACCCGGGGGTCGTACCAGCCCTTGCCCTCGGCGTAGTGGATCGTGACCATGTGGTCGGTGAAGACCCGCCCGAAGCCCGGGTTGGCGAGCAGGGCGGCCCGGTCGGCGACCGATACCGGCGCGGGATTCGGACGGATCTCGAAGTCGAGCATGTCACCACCGCTCATCGCGCGGACCTCCCTGCGGGACAACGGCATGCGGGACCGCATACCGATTCAGCTGTTGCCAGAAACTTACCCCCACCGCCCCTGAGCAGGTAGATCGGTGGTCGCGACCAGGCGCGCCGGACGCAGGTTCGGGCAGATCGGACGCCCCGTCGGGCGCCTGGTGGTCGGATATCGGTCAGGCCGCCGCGTACGCAGCGGCTGGCCGCCTGGACAGATCCCCCGCCCAGGCGGCCACTGGACACCGGTCGGATCGCCGCATTCGCAGCAACGGGACACCTGGTCGGATCGCCGCGCTCGCGGCGACGGAACGCCTGGTCAGGCCACCGCGTACGCGGCGAGCCGGTCGCCTACCTCGGCGGTGCGCAGCGGTACGTCCGGGGCCCGGTTGGCCAGCTCCGTGCCGACGGCGGCGGTCACCCGCGCGGCGGCCTCGGCGTGCCCGAGCTGGTCCAGCAGCAGGGCGGCGGAGAGGACCGCGGCGACCGGGTCGGCGACGCCCTGGCCGGCGATGTCCGGCGCGGAACCGTGCACCGGCTCGAACATGGACGGGTAGCGCCCCTCGGGGTTGATGCAGCCGCTGGCGGCGAGCCCGATGCCGCCGGTCACTGCGGCGGCGATGTCGGTGAGGATGTCGCCGAAGAGGTTGTCGGTGACCACGACGTCGTACCGCTGGGGCTGGGTGACCATAAACATGGCGGCGGCGTCGACGTGCTGGTACTCGGTGGTGACGTCGGGGTGCTCGGCGGCCACGGCCTCGAACGCACGGGCCCAGAGCGACCCGGCGTGGGTCAGCACGTTGGTCTTGTGCACGAGGGTGACCTTGCGCCGCTCGCGGCGTTCCGCCCGGGCGAAGGCGTCCCGGATCACCCGCTCCACGCCGTGCCGGGTGTTCAGGCTCTCCTCCGTGGCCACCTCGGCCGGGGTGTCCCGGTGCAGCGAGCCGCCCGCGCCGGCGTACAGGCCCTCGGTGCCCTCGCGCACCACGACCAGGTCGACCTCGCCGGGCTTGACGGTCGCCAGCGGGCCGGCGACACCCGGCCACAGCCGCGACGGCCGCAGGTTGACGTACTGGTCGAAGGCGAAGCGGAGCTTGAGCAGCAGGCCCCGCTCCAGCACACCCGGCGGGACGCTCGGGTCGCCGACCGCGCCCAGCAGGATCGCGTCGTGCCCGGCCAGCTCGGTCAGGACGGAGTCGGGCAGCACCTCGCCCGTACGGTGGTACCGGGCGGCGCCGAGGTCGTACTCGGTGGCCTCCACCCCGGGGAGCACGGCGTCGAGGACCTTCCGGGCCTGCGCGACCACCTCGGGCCCGATCCCGTCTCCGGCCACCACCGCGATGCGTGCCACGTCCTGCGCTCCCTCACCTCGTCGTTCTCTGCAACCGTACGACTCCGTCCCGCCTCCCGGTACAACCCTTCCATAGTTTGGGAAATGCGGATGCACAGCAGGTTCCCAGACGGCTTTCATGGGGCGGCCATCTTCGCGGCCTAGGGTCGGTGACGAGCGGGTCACGGGCCCGTGACGGGATTCGCCGCAGCGCCGCGGCGCCGTCAGCGAAGGAGCAGGCCATGCGCATCGACGAGCAGCCCCGCCCCCGCTGGGCCCACGAGCAGCCGCAGCCGCGGTGGGTTGACCAGGACCTCCGCAGCCGGCGCCCCGACCTGCGGCTCGGCGCCCGCAGCCACCGCCTCGACCGGTCCGCCGCGACCCCCGTCGACCGCATCGTCGTACGGCACACCGTCCGTACCGGCCCCGCCGAGTACTCGCTGCTGCTCAACGCCCCCCAGTGGCTGGGCCGGCGCGGCGTCGGCGAGGCGCTGGCGGACGCCGTCGGCGAACTGCGCGCCATCGACCTCACGTACGGCCCGACCCGGCCCGGAAGCCTCGTGTCCCGGCTGCGCCGGGGAGAGATCAGCCCCGAGTCGTACCCCCCGCTGGCCGACCTGGTGGACCGCTGCGCCGCGATGCGGGCGGCGACCGACGGGTGGTTCGACGCCTGGGCGGTGCCCGGCGGCTTCGACCCGGGCGGCCTGCTCGGCGGCTGGGCGGTGGAGCGGGCCGCGGCCCGGCTGCGCGCCGCCGGCATCCACGACTACGCCGTGCTCACGGGGGCCGACCTCGTGGTACGCGGCCGCGCCCCGCACGGCGGCCCGTGGCGCGTCGCGGTGCACCACCCCACCGACGCCCGCCGGACCCCGCTGGTGCTGGAGATGACGGCCGGCGCGGTGGGCACCTCCGGCGTGACCGGGCGGCGGGGGCACGTCGTCGACCCGCACACCGGGGAGCCCGCCGACCAGCTCGCCTCCGCCACCGTGATCGGCCCGGACCTCGCGGTGGCCGACGCGTACGCCACCGCGCTCTACGCCGCCGGCCCGACCGGGCTCGTCTGGTTCCGCGGCGGCTCGGACTACCGGGCGCTTTTCGCCCACCGCTGACCGATCCTCCGGCCGGATCTCGCATCCCGGCTGCGGGCGGCCCGCGATCGGCCCCCACGGTCTCGGCAACGACCGTGGGGGCCGGTCAGCGACGAGTGCGCGTGGCTCGCGCAATCGAGGGGCGCGGACTGGTCGGGCCGGACGTCCGACCACGTCACCCGAAGACGGGCCGACGACCGAACTCAGCCAGTGACCGCACGAGTACGCTATCGAATTGACGTAACTCGTCGCAAGAGTCTCCACAGCGGACCGTCCCGACGGGACGATTTGGAATGTTCCCGGCTGACCTGCGGCGGGGTCGCGGTGACTTCCCGGGCGCAAGATGGCACGCTGTCCGCCGTGAGTTTCGATCTGAGCGTATGGGCTCTCCCGGACGGAGCCACGCCCGCGGACGTGCGGGCAGCGGTGCAACGGTGCCATCAGGGGCAGCACGGCGAACGTTACCCGGACCCGCGGGTGGTCGCCTTCTACCGGGCGATCACGGCCAACTACCCCGACCGGACAGGCGAGGGGTCGCCGTGGGAGGTGTCGCCGCTGCACGCGACCGCCGACCACATCGTCATGAACCTCAACCCGGCCTGCGAGGACCAGGTGCTGCTCGACATCGAGCGGCTCGCCGGAGAGCACAACCTGATGCTCTTCGACTACCAGGACGGCTCCGTCTACCCGCCGCCCGCCTCCGTGCGGCGCTGATCCGGCGACGTTTCCCCGACACGGCGAGGGGCCCGGCCGTGCGGCCGGGCCCCCGGGGGTCACGCGTGGGCGGAACCTCCGCCCGGACCTGCCCGCCGGGCAGGCCGTGGGCGGCGCCTACTCGTCGCGCAGGTCCGCGGCGCTGGCCGAGACCGCGCCGATCGAGTCGGCGGCCGAGGTGAGCAGGTCCGCGCCGAGCGCCTGGTCGACGGTGAGGGTCATCAGCGTCTCGCCGCCGGCCTCCCGACGGGCGACCTGCATCGCCGCGATGTTGATGCCGGCCGCGCCGAGCAGCGTGCCGACCGTGCCGACCACGCCCGGCCGGTCGACGTAGCGCAGGAAGAGCAGGATGCCCTCCGCGCCGATCTCCACGTCGAAGCCGTCCACCTCGGTCAGCTTGATGACGTCCCGCGCGCCGGCGTACGTCACGGTGCCCGAGACGCTGACCGTGCGGCCGTCCGGCAGGGCGCCGCGGACGGTCACCAGGTTCGGGTGGTCCGTCGTCTCGGCCTGGGTGAACAGGGTGACCTCGACGCCGCGCTCGGTGGCCAGGTGCGGCGCGTTGACGTAGGTGACCTGCTCCTCCACCACCGAGCTGAACAGCCCCTTGGTGGCGGCGAGCTTGAGCACCGACACGTCGTGGTTGACGATCTCGCCACGCACCTCGACCGTGACGCTGGCGGCCACCCCGCCCGCCAGGGCGGTGAACGCCCGGCCCAGCTTCTCCGCCAGCGGCAGCAACGGCCGGACGTCCTCGGCGACGACGCCGCCGGCCTGCACGTTGACCGCGTCCGGCACGAACTCGCCCTGCAGGGCCAGCTTCACGCTCCTGGCCACGGCCAGGCCGGCCTTGTCCTGCGCCTCGTGCGTGGAGGCGCCCAGGTGCGGGGTGGCCACCACGTTGTCGAAGGCGAACAGCGGCGAGGAGGTGCAGGGCTCCTTGGCGTACACGTCCACGCCGGCGCCGGCCACCCGACCCTCGGCGATCGCGTCCGCCAGGGCCTGCTCGTCGACCAGCCCGCCCCGGGCGGCGTTGACGATCCGCACACCCGGCTTGACGATCGCCAGCTCCTTCTCACCGATCAGGCCCACGGTCTCCGGGGTCTTCGGCAGGTGGATCGAGATGAAGTCGCTCTCCCGGAGCAGCTCCTCCAGCCCGACCAGGCGCACCCCGAGCTGGGCCGCGCGGGCCGGCTGGATGTAGGGGTCGTACGCGATCAGCCGGGTGCCGAAGGCGGCGATCCGCTGCGCGAAGAGCACGCCGATACGGCCGAGGCCGACCACGCCGACCGTCTTGCCCTGCACCTCGACGCCGGTGTACTTGGACCGCTTCCACTCGCCGGCCTTCAGCGCGGCGCTGGCGCTGGCGGTGTTGCGGGCCACGGCGAGCAGCAGCGCGACGGCCTGCTCGGCGGCGGAGACGATGTTGGAGGTGGGCGCGTTGACGACCATCACGCCCCGGGCGGTGGCGGCCGGCACCTCGACGTTGTCCAGGCCCACGCCGGCCCGGGCGACCACCTTCAGCCGGGGCGCCGCGGCGATCGCCTCGGCGTCGATCTGCGTGGCGCTGCGCACGATCACCGCGTCGGCCTCGGAGAGGGCGGAGAGCAGGGCCGGGCGGTCGGTGCCGTCAACGTGCCGGACATCGAAGTCGTGGGCGAGCACCTCGATGGCGGCGGGGGCGAGTTCTTCGGCGATCAGTACGACAGGAGTCATCGGTCCTCGTAGAGGTCGGGTGGCGGCGGCCGGGTTGCCCGGGACGCCGCACTGCGCCCCGCGCTCAGTCGTGCCATGGCCGTCTGGTGCGCCGCTACGCACCTACCGCGATCGTAGGGTGCGGCCCGGCCGACATGGCATGGACGGAGGGGTGAGCGCCCTCACAAACCCGACATGGCCGGGGGTTCCGGGCGCGGAAGTGGACAGCGGTGGCCGCCCGACCCCGGGAACAGCGGCGGGCGGCCACCGCGTGCCTCGGGCGATGCCGGTCGAAGCGGTCTCGGTCTTTCCGGCGGCGCCGGTTCAGGCGGTCTCGGTGATGGGCTGGTCCACCCAGCTCATCATGTCCCGCAGCTTCCGGCCCGTCTCCTCGATCGGGTGCGCCGCGCCCTCGGCCCGCCACTTGGTGAAGTTCGGCCGGCCCGCCTCGTCCTCGGCGACCCACTCGCGGGCGAACTCGCCGGACTGGATCTCGGACAGGATCTTGCGCATCTCCTCCTTGACCCGCGAGTCGATCACGCGCGGGCCCCGGGAGAGGTCGCCGTACTCGGCCGTGTCGGAGATGCTGTAGCGCATCCGGGCGATGCCGCCCTCGTACATGAGGTCGACGATCAGCTTCAGCTCGTGCAGGCACTCGAAGTACGCCACCTCGGGGGCGTAGCCGGCCTCGGTGAGCACCTCGAACCCGGTCTGGACCAGGGCCGCCGCGCCGCCGCAGAGCACCGCCTGCTCGCCGAACAGGTCCGTCTCGGTCTCCTCCTTGAAGGAGGTCCGGATCGCGCCGGCCCGGGTGCCGCCGATGGCCTTCGCGTACGACAGGGCGAGAGCGAACGCGGAGCCCGAGGCGTCCTGCTCGACGGCGACCAGGCAGGGCACGCCCTTGCCGTCGACGTACTGGCGGCGGACCAGGTGACCCGGGCCCTTCGGGGCGACCATGGCGACGTCCACGTCGGCCGGCGGCTTGATCAGGTCGTACCGGATGTTGAAGCCGTGTCCGAAGAAGATCGCCTTGCCCGGGGCCAGGTTGGGCGCGATCGACTCGGCGTACAGGGCCCGCTGGGCGGTGTCCGGGGCGAGGATCATGATGACGTCGGCCTCGGCCGCCGCCTCGGCCGGGGTGAGCACCCGCAGGCCCTGCTCCTCCGCCTTCGGGCGGCTCATCGAGCCCGCCGGCAGGCCGATCACCACGTCGACGCCGGAGTCGCGCAGCGACAGCGCGTGGGCGTGGCCCTGGCTGCCGTACCCGATCACCGCCACCTTGCGGCCCTGGATCAGGCCCAGGTCCGCGTCGTCGTCGTAGTACACCTCAACGCTCATTGACTTCCCTTTCGTACGGCGGCCCGGGTGGCCCGTCGTTGTTTCCTGTGGCTGATGGGGGCTTGTTCCCGGGCGGCCCGACAGGCCGGCCGGCGGAGGGAGTTCAGGCGGCCCGCAGGGCCGGGCCGACGGTGATCGAGCGCGAGCCGCGCCCGATGGCGACCGTGCCCGACTGGACCATCTCCTTGATCCCGTACGGTTCGAGGTCGCGCAGCAGCGCGTCCAGCTTGTCCGGGGTGCCGGTGGCCTCGATGGTCAGCGTGTCCGGCGCGACGTCGACCACCCGGGCGCGGAACAGGTTGACCGTCTCCAGCACCTGCGCCCGGGCGCTGCGCTCGGCGCGGACCTTGACCAGCAGCAGCTCCCGGGCCACCGAGACCTGCGGGTCCAGCTCGACGATCTTGAGCACGTTGACCAGCTTGTTGAGCTGCTTGGTGACCTGCTCCAGCGGGGACGACTCGGCGTTGACCACGATGGTGATCCGGGAGACGTCCGGGTTCTCGGTCTCGCCGACGGCGAGGCTGTCGATGTTGAAGCCGCGCCGGGAGAACAGCCCCGAGACCCGGGCCAGGACGCCCGGCTTGTTCTCCACCAGTACGGACAGCGTGTGCAGACTCTGCGTCGTCATAGTTAGAGTTCGTCCTCGTCGAACGCGGGGCGGACACCCCGGGCGAACATGATCTCGTCGTTGCTGGTGCCGGCGGCCACCATCGGCCACACCATCGCGTCCTTGCCGACCACGAAGTCGATCACGACGGGCACGTCGTTGATCTCCATGGCCGCCTTGATGGTCTTGTCGACGTCGGCGGCGCTCTCGCAGCGCAGGCCGACGCAGCCGAGCGCCTCGGCGAGCTTGACGAAGTCCGGGATGCGGTGCTTGTGGGTGCCCAGCTCGGTGTTGGAGTACCGCTCGTTGTAGAACAGCGTCTGCCACTGCCGGACCATCCCGAGGTTGCCGTTGTTGATCACGGCGATCTTGACCGGGATGCCCTCCAGGGCGCAGGTGGCCAGCTCCTGGTTGGTCATCTGGAAGCAGCCGTCGCCGTCCACCCCCCAGACCACCGTGTCCGGCCGGCCGACCTTGGCGCCCATCGCGGCCGGGACCGCGTACCCCATCGTGCCGAGGCCGCCGGAGTTGAGCCAGGTGTACGGCTTCTCGTACGAGATGAACTGGGAGGCCCACATCTGGTGCTGGCCGACCCCGGCGACGTAGATCGCGTCCGGCCCGGCGATCTTGCCCAGCCGCTCGATCACGTACTGCGGCGACAGGGTGCCGTCGGCCGGCTCCTCGTACCCCAGCGGGTAGCGCCGGCGCAGGTCGTCCAGCTGGTTCCACCAGTCGGCGAGGTCGGCCGGCTCGTGGGCGGCCCGCTCGGCCGTGACCGCCGCGACCAGCTCGTCGATCACGTGCCGGGCGTCACCGACGATCGGCACGTCCGCGTGCCGGTTCTTGCCGATCTCGGCCGGGTCGATGTCGGCGTGCACGACGGCGGCGTCCGGGGCGAAGGTGTCCAGCCGGCCGGTGACCCGGTCGTCGAACCGGGCGCCCAGCGCCACGATCAGGTCGGCCTTCTGCAGGCCGTAGACCGCCGCGACCGTGCCGTGCATGCCGGGCATGCCCAGGTGCTGCCGGTGCGAGTCGGGGAACGCGCCGAGCGCCATCAGGGTGGTGACCACGGGAATGCCGGTCAGCTCGGCCAGCCGGCGCAGCCCCTCGGTGGCCCCGGCCTTGAGCACGCCGCCGCCGACGTAGAGCACCGGGCGGCGGGCCGCGGTCATCAGCCTCGCGGCCTCCCGGATCTGCTTGCCGTGCGGGTGCAGGGTGGGCCGGTAGCCGGGCAGGTCCAGCGTCGGCGGCCAGGTGAACGTGGTCTGCGCCTGCAGGACGTCCTTGGGGATGTCCACCAGGACCGGGCCGGGGCGCCCGGTCGCGGCCAGGTGGAACGCCTCGGCGAGCACCTGCGGGATCTCCTCGGGCGTCTGCACCAGGAAGTTGTGCTTGGTGATCGGCAGGGTGATGCCCTGGATGTCGGCCTCCTGGAAGGCGTCCGTGCCGATCGCCTGCCGGGGGACCTGACCGGTGATCGCCACCATCGGCACCGAGTCCATGTACGCGTCGGCGATCGGGGTGACCAGGTTCGTCGCGCCGGGCCCGGAGGTGGCCATGCAGACGCCGACCCTGCCGGTGGCCTGGGCGTACCCGGTGGCCGCGTGGCCGGCGCCCTGCTCGTGCCGGACCAGGATGTGCCGGACGGTGGAGTCGTAGAGGGGGTCGTACGCCGGGAGGATCGCCCCGCCGGGGATGCCGAAGACGACGTCCACGCCGAGCGCCTCGAGGGACCGCACGAGGGAGCCGGCCCCGGAGACCTGGACGGGCTCGGACTGCCGTACCGCCGGGGCGGTGGCGCGGGCGGCCGGTGCGGCCCGGTCGGCGTCGGTCGCCGGCTCACCGGCGGGTCGGGATCGGCGGGCGGAGTGGGCGAGTGTCTCTGGCGTTGGTCGCGTCATGGCGGTTCAGGCCTTCGGCTTCGAGTGGCTGGGGCTCTTCAAGCGGTGCGCCGCGGGCGGGGCCCGCCGGCGCTGGGTCCGACGGCAACAAAAACGGCCCTCGTGCAGATGCACGGGGCCAGCGCACTCTCGACGGCGGAGAGTGCGCTCAGGTAAGTACTCGCGGGAACCGGTTCGACAGCATGCGGTCAAGCCTGACGCATCTCACGCGATGAGTCAACTGATCCCATATTTTGATTCACGGACGTCGGCGCGCCGCCCGGCGACGCGCCGTCGACCCCCGCTCCGAGCTGCGCGGACGGCTCCTCCGCGGGGCGCTGCGTGGGCGCCGGGGACAGCCGCCGAGACGCGGCGGACGGCGCGGTGGCGGAGGTCACGGCCGAGCCGGCCGCGGAGGTGTCGGAGGTCACGGCAGAGCCGGCCGCGGAGGTGGCGGAGGTCACGGCCGAGCCGGCCGCAGAGGTGGCGGAGGTCACGGCAGAGCCGGCCGCGGAGGTGGCAGAGGTCACGGCCGAGCCGGCCGCAGAGGTGGCAGAGGTCACGGCCGAGCCGGGCGGGGTCACGGCCGGAGCGGGACGCGCGCCGGCCGAGGTCGCCGCCTCCAGCATCGCCTCCAGGTGCTCGGCCGGCACCCCCCAGCCGAAGAGCGCGCCCTGGCCGAACCGACAGCCGGCGGCGACCACCGCGGCCAGCTCCGCCGGGGTGGTGACCCCCTCGGCGATCACCTGCAGGCCAAGCTGGTGGCCCAGCCGCATCACGATGTCGACCATCGGGGCGAAGGCCGGCCCCTCGGCGTCCGCCGGGCGGACCGGCTCGTGCTCGGCGACGAGGCTGTGGTCGATCTTGAGGATGTCGATCGGGAGGCGGCGCAGCTGACCCAGGGACGAGTAGCCCGCGCCGAAGTCGTCCAGCGCGATCCGGACGCCGGTGCGCCGCAGCGCGGTCAGCCGCCGGATCAGCTCGTCCAGGTCGGTGGCGACGGCGTGCTCGGTGACTTCCAGCACCAGCCGCTGCGGGGGCACGTGGTGGGCGCGCAGCGCGTCGGCGACCTGGACGACGTACTCCGGCGCGTGCAGCTCGCGGGGCGAGACGTTCACCGAGACCCAGACGTCGTGCCCGTCCGCCAGCCAGCGGGACAACTGCCAGCACGCCTGGTGCAGCACCCAGGCGCCGAGCTTGGCGATCATCCCGCACTCCTCCGCCAGCGGGATGAACTCGTCCGGGCGGACGTTGCCCAGCTCCGGGTGGTGCCAGCGCAGCAGCGCCTCCGCGCCGACCGGACGCACCGACGGCAGCGAGGCCACCGGCTGGAACGCCAGCCGCAGCTCGTCGCGCTCGATCGCGCCGCGCAACTCGTGCTCCAGCGTCGTGCGGCGGCGCAGCCGCTGGTCGTACGCGGCGTCGTAGTGCTCGATCCGGTCCTTGCCGCGCTGCTTGGCGTAGCGCAGGGCCAGGTCGGCGTTGCGCAGCAGCAGCTCCACGTCCGGGTCGTCGGACTGGGCGGCCACCCCGATGCTGGCCGAGAGGAAGACCGGCCCGTCCGGCTGCTGGTACGGCTCGCCGAGCACCCCGAGCAGGCGCTGCGCGACCCGGCCCGCGTCGGCCTCCCGGCCGGGCATGAGCACCGCGAACTCGTCCCCGCCCAGGCGGGCCGCCAGGTCCCCGGGCCGCAGGTTGCCGCGCAGCCGCCGCCCCACCTCCGCCAGCACGTTGTCACCGACGTCGTGCCCACGCATGTCGTTGACGTTCTTGAAGCCGTCCAGGTCGAGGCCGAGCAGCACGCGCGGGGCGCCCGAGGCGGCGGCCCGGTGCAGGGCGCGCAGCAGGCCCCGACGGTTGGCCAGGCCGGTCAGCGGGTCGGTGTGCGCCAACTCCCGGAAGTGCGCCTCCCGCGCGGCCAGCCGGCCCGCGTACCCGCGCACGTCGTTGAGCGTCAACTGTTGCCGGGCCACCAGCGCGAAGCCCTCGACGCTGCCGGCGACGATGCCCAGGGCGTCGAACCGGCCGCCCTGGAACAGGTGGTACATCGCCGACGCCGCCATCGCGAGCATCGGCACGAAGGCGTACGCGCCGTCCCGGCCGATCAGGTCGACCTCGATCTCGCCGGTCGGCGCGGCCCGGTGCACGGCGAACGCGGCGGCCACCAGCCCGCCCGCGACCAGGGCGGCGCCGGCCACCACCGTCGCCGGCAGGGCCTGCAGGAGCCCCACCGCGATGCCGAGCCCGCCGCAGGTCGCCGCGGTGATCCCGGCACCGAGCCAGGCCAGCCGGCGCCGGGGCGGGGCGGCCCGCGTGAGCACGACCACGGTGAGCCCCACGGCGAGCGCGACGCCGACGGTGGCCAGCAGGATCGGTACGCACGCCGGCGGCGTCGCGACGCCCAGCAGCCGGGTCGGCTCGGAGACGAGGACCCAGCCGACGAACCACAGCGCGGTCGCCATGATCAGGCCGTCCAGGAACAGCCGCGCCCGGGCCGCCGGGGTGTTCGGGGCGCCGGGCAGCCGCAGCAGTCCCGCGCCGAACGCGAGCGCGCTCGCGGCGGTGCCGGCCGAGACCAGGGTCGCCCAGCCCACGCGCTGCCCCCGCTGGTCCGCGTCGTACCCCACACCGAACGCCGCGGTGAGCCCGACCAGGAGGCTGACCAGCGCGAACGCCGCCGCCGTGGCGACCAGGGCGGCGGCCTGCCCGCACGGCCGCCCGAGCCGCCGGACGACCAGGGCCAGCAGCCCGGTGGCGCCGACGGCGACGAGCCCACTCAGCACCGCGACCGCGATCATGCCCGGGGGGAAGTGCACGCCCTCAACTCTGCCGGATGACCGCACGCCGTGGGGTACCAGGTGTGCATCTGTTGGGACGCGGCGTGCACGGCTGGGAGCGACCCGCCCGGTGGTGCCAGACTGGTAGGCATGCCTGAGCTGCGGTCGAAGACCTCCACGCACGGTCGGACGATGGCCGGCGCCCGGGCCCTGTGGCGGGCCACCGGGATGACCGACGACGACTTCGGCAAGCCGATCGTCGCCATCGCCAACAGTTTCACCCAGTTCGTCCCCGGCCACGTACACCTCAAGGACCTCGGCGGCCTGGTCGCCGACGCGGTGGCCGAGGCCGGCGGCGTGGGCCGGGAGTTCAACACGATCGCCGTCGACGACGGCATCGCCATGGGCCACGGCGGGATGCTCTACTCGCTGCCCAGCCGCGAGCTGATCGCCGACGCGGTGGAGTACATGGTCAACGCGCACTGCGCGGACGCCCTGGTCTGCATCTCCAACTGCGACAAGATCACCCCGGGCATGCTGCTGGCCGCGCTGCGGCTCAACATCCCCACCGTCTTCGTCTCCGGCGGCCCCATGGAGGCCGGCAAGACCGTCGCGATCGAGGGCGTGGTCCACTCCAAGATCGACCTGATCGACGCGATGATCGCCGCGTCGAACGAGTCGGTCACCGACGACCAGCTCGGCGCTATCGAGCGCTCCGCCTGCCCGACCTGCGGCTCCTGCTCCGGCATGTTCACCGCCAACTCGATGAACTGCCTGACCGAGGCCATCGGCCTGGCGCTGCCCGGCAACGGCTCGACGCTGGCCACCCACGCCGCGCGCCGGTCGCTCTTCGTCGAGGCCGGCCGCACCGTCGTGGAGATCGCCAAGCGCTGGTACGACGGCGACGACGCCTCGGTGCTGCCCCGCGCGATCGCCGGCCGGGCCGCGTTCGAGAACGCGGTCGCCCTGGACGTGGCGATGGGCGGCTCGACCAACACGATCCTGCACCTGCTCGCCGCCGCCCGGGAGGCCGAGCTGGACTTCGGCGTCGCCGACATCGACGCGATCTCCCGCCGGGTGCCCTGCCTGGCCAAGGTCGCCCCGAACTCGCCGCAGTACCACATGGAGGACGTGCACCGGGCCGGCGGCATCCCCGCCATCCTCGGCGAACTGGACCGCGCCGGCCTGCTCAACCGGGACGTGCACGCCGTCCACTCCCCCACGCTGGAGCGCTGGCTCGCCGACTGGGACGTCCGCGGCGGCTCCGCCACGCGGGAGGCGGTCGAGCTGTTCCACGCCGCCCCGGGCGGGGTGCGCACCACCGAGCCGTTCTCCACCACCAACCGCTGGTCGTCGCTGGACACGGACGCGGCCGGCGGCTGCGTGCGGGACCGGGAGCACGCGTACTCGGCCGACGGCGGGCTGGCCATCCTGCACGGCAACCTCGCGCCGGACGGCTGCGTGGTGAAGACCGCCGGGGTGCCCGAGGAGTGCCTCACCTTCCGCGGGCCGGCGCGGGTCTTCGAGTCCCAGGACGCCGCCGTCGAGGGCATCCTGAACAAGTCGGTGGCCGCCGGGGACGTGGTGGTCATCCGGTACGAGGGCCCGAAGGGCGGCCCCGGCATGCAGGAGATGCTCTACCCCACCTCGTTCCTCAAGGGCCGCGGGCTGGGCCGGTCCTGCGCGCTGCTCACCGACGGCCGGTTCTCCGGCGGCACGTCCGGCCTGTCGATCGGGCACGTCTCCCCCGAGGCGGCCTCCGGCGGGCTGATCGCCCTGGTCGAGGAGGGCGACGAGATCGCCATCGACATCCCGAACCGGTCGATCGAGCTGAACGTGCCGGCCGACGTCCTGGAGGCCCGGCGCGTCGCGCAGGAGAAGCGCGACCGCCCGTACACGCCGGCCGACCGCGACCGGCCGGTGTCGGCGGCCCTGCGCGCGTACGCCTCGATGGCCACCTCGGCCAGCGACGGCGCCTACCGCCGCGTCCCGGAGTAGTTTCCGTGGCGGGGTTGGCGGACGCGAGGCTCATTACCAGAGTGCGCTGAGTGCCCCTCCATGTGACACACCGTGATCTGGTGAACAGCTTCTTCAAACTGGCAGAAGCAGCGGGCTCGGCCAGCGAAGAAGCTTCCCATCTGCTGCGCTTCTACTCGGTGGAGTGCGGCATGAAGGCGGCTGCGCTCCTGCGAGGAAAGCTGCAGACCACGGATCAGCTGTCTCCGGATCTTCTCAGCCACGACCTTCGACGGTTGGCCAGTCACCTTCGTCTCTCTCCCGCTGAGTACCAGATGCTCGCGCCCTGCCGGCGGCGTACTCCGGGCGCAGCGCAACCGACGGTCGAGGTGCCCCAACTCCATCAGGCGTGGCGTTACGGCGCGAAGCTGGATGCGGAGGACGAGAAGACTGCTGTGGCAGGGTTGACCTCGTTGGGGAACTGGTGCCGGAAGGAGACCAGGTGAACGAGGCCTTGGACAACTCTGTGCCGGCCCACCCAGACCACCTGTACACGTGGGTGGACGTCAACAACTACTTCGCGGAACTTGCTCGGGGCGGACTGTGGCCGAGCTGGCTACGGGAGGTCGACGGCTACTGGGACTCAGTGCGGTTCAGCGTTGATCCCTCGGTAGCGTCCACTGAGGCGTGGAGTTGGATCCGTTCGGTCCTCGGACCACTCACCATCGACCAAGAACGTCAACTCTTGCTACTGGACGATGCCGGCCGGGAGCGGCCACTCGCCATCGAGTTCGTCAACGCCAACGACATCCCGTCGTCCGACCGGCAACCACGCTGGACAAACCGGCGGGTCGTGGCCGAGCTGGCGCAGCCGTTGCCCGCACCACGCCCGACGCCGCACGACATGCCTGTCGTAGCTTTCCACTCGTTCAAGGGGGGGGTGGGGCGGACCCTGCACTGTGTCGCGGCAGCTCGGCGGCTGGCCGACGCGGGCAGACGGGTGCTACTGATCGACGCGGACCTCGAAGCGCCCGGGATCACCTGGATGGTGGCCGAATCGACCAGAATGGATTTCGCCTACGAGGATTTCCTCGCTCTGGTTCACGGAACTATCGATCAGACCTACCCAGAAGCGATCAGTCTAGGACGGAAGTTCCTCGCCAATCAGGAGCTCGACGGTGTCGTGGTGATGCCGGCACGTCGAGACCGAGGCCGGATCACGCCGGCGCAGATCGAGCCGGTCGACTTGTTGACGACGGACCGTGACCCTTACGTGCTGACCGAGGCGCTCGCCGAGCTCGGGCACGCGCTCGGTGTCGATGCTGTCCTGGTCGACCTACTGGCCGGCGCAAGCGAACTGAGCGCTCCCCTTCTTCTGGATCCTCGGGTGTTGCGGGTTTTCGTGACGACCATCAGCGACCAGTCAGTGCGAGGCACCGCGCAGATACTGCGCGAGCTGGCCCGTCGCGCCCCCGCCCGGCAACAGACCGACCCTGACTGTGGCCTGGTGGTCACCCAGTTCAATCCATTGGATCATGACGGCAGGTTGGCCGCTGTCGCTACTGAGCCTCGATCCACCGATGAATGTCGGGTCGGTGGGACCCCGGAGACAGAAAGTGCCCTCTGAGCTGGAAGGATAGGAGTTCTGACGCTTCTATCGTTTCGCTCGAGAGGGCACCTCGCAGGTGA